>NZ_JAQOSR010000150.1:0-23486 GCF_046718885.1 Bradyrhizobium sp. UFLA01-814
CTATCGAGGTCGCGATAGATCGATGCGACCGCGAGCACGCGCCCGGCGCGCTTGTAGCGCAGCACGCAATCCCTGCCGACGACGCTGCCATCCACCGCGATCTCGTCCCACTGCTCGGCATGGCCGACATAGTTGATCGGCACGTCGTAATGCTGGCTCCAGAAGAACGGCACCGCGTCGAACACCTCGCGCTGCCCGAGCATATTCCGCGCGGCGGTCTGGCCCTGGCGCTCCGCCACCACCCAGTGGTCGACCCGGATCGTCTCGCCGCTGTGCGGATCAGGCCAGCGCGCGATATCGCCGGCCGCGTAGATGCCGGGAGCGCTGGTTTCGAGATAGGCGTCGACCTTCACGCCGCGATCGATCGCGAGCCCGGCCGCTTCCGCCAGCGCCAGCCGCGGCTTCACGCCGACACCGACCACGACGAGATCGGCATCGAGCACGGGCCCGCTCTTCAGGTGTGCACGCTTGGCCTCGATCGCGGTCACGGTGTCGCCGAGGTGGAATACGACGCCATGCTCTTCGTGCAGCGCGCGGACGAAATCGCCCATCTCAGGCCCGAGCACGCGCTCCATCGGCCGCTGTTCCAGCCCGACCACGTGCACCTCGATCTGGCGCGCGCGCAGCGAGGCCGCCACCTCGAGGCCGATGAAGCTTGCACCGATCACAACCGCGCGGCGCGCTCCGCTGGCCGCGGCGATGATCGCCCGACAATCGTCGACGGTGCGCAACACATGAGCGTGGGGCTGGTCCACGCCCGGGATCGGCAGCCGCACCGGCTCCGCGCCGGTCGCCAGCAGCAGCCGGTCATACGGAATCGTTTCGCCGCCGGCGAGCACGACATTGCGGCGGCCGGCGTCGATCGACTTGACCTCGGTCCTGAGTCTCAGATCGATCGCCGCGTCACGATAGAAATCGTCCGGCTTCAGCGGCAGCCAGTCTTCCGGCGCGCTGCCGGCGAGGAAATCCTTGGACAGGTTCGGCCGATCCACCGGCGGCGTGGCCTCGCCGCTCAGCATGATGATGCTGCCGCGATAGTCCTGCCGCCGCAGCATCTCGGCGGCGGCAAACCCTGCCCCGCCGCCGCCGACAATCACGATGCTGCCGGGCGCATCCACCGGACCCTTGACGCGGAATTTCGGCTGCGCGCGCTTCTCGCGCACGATGATGCGATCGCCCTCGCGCTCGACCTTCCAGACCGCGAGCGCGTTGAAGGCGGGCGCGGCGGTCGCTTCGCCGGTGCGAATATCGAAACAGGCATGATGCCAGGGGCAATGGACGGTCTCGCCCTCAAGAAGGCCTTCGGCGAGCGGGCCGTGGTAATGGCTGCAATGCGCGTCGATGGCGAAGATGTCCGCGCCCGAACGCACCAGCAGCACGTCCTCGTCGCCGACATGGCCGAGCAGCATCGCGCCCGGGAAGTCGGAGAGTGCCACGCCCTGTGTCAGATCCGGACCGGAAGGAGCTTGCTGATCGGCCATATCGTTCCTCCATTGCCCTGTGACGCTCTAAACCGCTATCCCGAGGAATTCCTGGCGGGTTAGCGCATTGTCGCGAAAGCAACCCAGCATGCGGCTGGTCACGAGATCGGTGTCCGGCTTGTGCACGCCACGGGTCGTCATGCAGTGATGCGACGCCTTGATGATGACGCCCACGCCCTGAGGCTTCAAGACGTCGTTGATGGTGTTGGCGATCTGCGCCGTCATCTTCTCCTGAATCTGCAAACGCCTGGCATAGATATCGACCACCCGCGCGAGCTTGCTGATGCCGACCACGCGGCCGTTCGGGATGTAGGCAACCCAGGCCTGACCGATGATCGGCGCCATATGATGCTCGCAATGGCTCTCGAAACGGATGCCCCGCAGGGCAATCATTTCGTCGTAGCCTTCGATCTCCTCGAAGGTCTTTTCCAGGATCTCCGCGGGACGCTGGTCGTAACCCGCAAAGAACTCCTCGAACGAACGCGTCACGCGCGCCGGAGTTTCAAGCAAACCATCCCGCTCGGGATCGTCACCGGTCCAGCGGATGATGGTGCGGACTGCGGCCTCGACTTCGGCCCGGGTCGGCTTGTCGGATTCGGTTTGAGCAGCTCTTGCACGATCCAGCGCATGCACAATCGGGTTCATCGGGGCCTTTCCTTTGCGGCGTCATCACGAGATCATGCCCGTCAGATGCTCCGTCAGCAGAAAGGTTCCCGCAATTCGGCCCGCGGCACATTGCGCCGCAAGCCACCCGGGACGAACGGCTAGCCCGTCAGCGCCGCCTTGACGAGGCCGCTGGCCTTGCCGAAATCCATCTGGCCGGCGTATTTCGCCTTCAGCGCGCCGATCACCTTGCCCATGTCCTTGATGCCGGCTGCGTTGGTCTCGGCGATGATCGCCGAGATCGCGGCCTTCACGTCGTCATCGGACATCTGCTTCGGCAGGTACGCCGAGATCACGGCGATCTCCTCGCGCTCCTGGGCCGCGAGCTCGGCGCGGCCGCCCTTGTCGTAGAGCTCGACCGACTCCTGGCGCTGCTTGATCATCTTCTGCAGCAGGCCGAGCAGGTCGGCATCGGAGAGTGGCGGCTTGCCCTGCCCGCGCGCGTCGATGTCGGCGTTCTTGATGGTCGAATTAACCATGCGCAGCGTGGAGAGCTTGCGCTCGTCCTTCGCCTTCATCGCTTCCTTGACCGCAGTATTGATGTCGTCGCGCAGCATTTCGTTGTCCTTGAACCAGCAATCCCCTCATCTAGGCAGTTTGCACCGGCAGAACAACCTAGTTCCTCAGCCATTCGACCAGCGCAGCGGCGCAGGCCTGCGGCTGTTCCAGTTGCGGCAAGTGACCGCAATTGGCCAGCACCACGAGCCTGGCACCGGGAATGCCGTTGGCCATCTCGTCCGACAGCGAATTCGGAACGGTGTTGTCGGTATCCGACGTCAGCACCAGTGTCGGGCACTTGATCCAGGCCATGCTCGGCCGCGAATCCGGCCGGCTGAGCACCGCGTTTTGCTGGCGGATGAAGGCCTCCGCGCCGACGTCCTCGCTCATGTCGTCGACAATCTGGCGCAAACTTGCATCGCCCTGCCGCGACGGGTGCACGAAGCCCGGATAGAGCTCGTCGACGACGCTACGATATTGGCCGCTTCTGGCACGCTCGATCATGCCGCGACGGCGTGCGGTCGCTTCCGGCGTGT
Source organism: Bradyrhizobium sp. UFLA01-814 (assembly GCF_046718885.1). Classification (NCBI taxonomy): domain Bacteria; kingdom Pseudomonadati; phylum Pseudomonadota; class Alphaproteobacteria; order Hyphomicrobiales; family Nitrobacteraceae; genus Bradyrhizobium; species Bradyrhizobium sp. UFLA01-814. The sequence continues at coordinate 3,179 of NZ_JAQOSR010000150.1, forward strand.
CGGCCCGCGCCTGGGTGCTCATCAGCGCCAGCTTCGCAACCCGCTCCGGCGCCTGCCGCATGATCTCGAAGGCGATGTAGCCGCCCATCGAGTGCCCGGCGAGCGCAAAGCGCGGCGGCGCCTCGGCCAGGATCCGGCGGGCGATCGCCCCCATATTGTCGTCCCTGACATGGTTGGCGACCGTCACCGGCCCGCATCGCCACAGCGCCGGGATGACCGGGGCGAAAATCCGCGGCGAGCAGATGAGGCCCGGGACGAGCAGGATCGGCATCGTATTATCCATGCGGGAGCTCCGGACGGGTCATTTTCGGCAAGCAAACGGCCGTTACAAGGAACTTTAGATTAAAAGGCCGTTCGGGCCTGTCAAATCGGGCGGTATTGCCGTGTGAATCCGTGCCCTTTCGCTTTGACGCCGCAGGGTGCGGCGTCTATTTAAAGGGCTCATGACAACATCCGAAAACGCTCCCGCCTGGCCGGACCATAAACCGACCGCGCTCCTTGTGCTCGCCGATGGTACCGTGCTGGAAGGCTTCGGTCTCGGCGCGGAAGGCCACGCCGTCGGCGAGGTCTGCTTCAACACCGCGATGACCGGCTATGAGGAGATCCTCACCGATCCGTCCTATGCCGGCCAGATCATCACCTTCACCTTCCCGCATATCGGCAATGTCGGTACGAACGAGGAAGACATCGAGACGGTGAACATGGCCGCGACGCCCGGCGCGCGCGGCGTGATCCTGCGCTCGGCGATCACGGATCCCTCGAATTACCGCGCCACCCGCCATCTCGACCTGTGGTTGAAGGCGCGCGGCATCATCGGCCTCTCCGGCATCGACACCCGCGCGCTGACCGCGCTGATCCGCTCCAAGGGCATGCCCAATGCGGTGATCGCGCACGCCAGGAACGGCGAGTTCGACCTGCACGGACTGAAGGAAGAGGCCCGCGAATGGCCCGGCCTCGAGGGCATGGACCTGGTGCCGATGGTCACCTCCGGCCAGCGCTTCACCTGGGATGAGACGCCCTGGGTGTGGGGCAACGGTTTCGGCCAGCAGACTGCGCCGGAATTCAACGTGGTCGCGATCGACTACGGCATCAAGCGCAACATCCTGCGCCTGCTCGCCGGCGTCGGCGCCAAGGTGACCGTGGTGCCGGCGACGACCGCGGCCGAGGACATCCTGGCGATGAAGCCGGACGGCGTGTTCCTGTCGAACGGCCCCGGCGATCCCGCCGCGACCGGCAAATATGCCGTGCCCGTCATCCAGAAGGTGATCGCTTCGGGGACGCCGACCTTCGGCATCTGCCTCGGCCACCAGATGCTTGGCCTTGCCGTCGGGGCCAAGACCATGAAGATGCATCAGGGTCATCACGGCGCCAATCATCCGGTCAAGGACGAGACCACCGGCAAGGTCGAGATCACCTCGATGAACCACGGCTTTGCCGTGGACCAAGCGACGTTGCCGAAAGGCGCGACCCAGACCCATATCTCGCTGTTCGACGGCTCCAATTGCGGCATCGCGCTCGAGGGCAAGCCGGTGTTCTCGGTGCAGTATCACCCGGAAGCCTCGCCCGGCCCGCGCGACTCGCATTACCTGTTCCAGCGCTTTGCCGATTTGATGCGGAAGAACAAGCGCGCGGCTTAGCGATCGTCATTGCCGGGCTTGACCCGGCAATCCATCCCCTGAAGAAAGATGGATGCCCGGATCAAGTCCGGGCATGACAGCAGTTGTGCGCGGCTAGCACCGACAGCGACAATGCGTCTTCGCATCACATCACGGGAAATCTCGACATGACCGCCCCCGCCACCCCGAAGCCCGTCTACGGCGTCTCCTCGATGGCGGTGATGGCATCGATGCCGGGGCTCGACTTCGTGCGCGGCATCTTCGCCCGAACCCTGCCGGAGCCTCCGATCATGGAGAATGTCGAGCCGTTCGACTGCACCGCCGAGACCGGCCATGTGGTGATCCACAGCATCCCCGGCCTGCGCCACTACAACCCGATCGGCTCGGTGCATGGCGGCTACGCCGCGATCCTGCTGGATTCCGCGATGGGGCTTGCGGTGCAGACCACGCTGCCGCAGGGCTTTGGTTACACCACGCTGGAGTTCAAGATCTCCTTCGTCCGCGGCATGAGCCAGGACACCGGCAAAATCCGCACCGAGGGTCATGTACTCAACGCCGGGCGCCGTGTTGCGACCGCGGAAGCGCGGATTACCGACGGCAAGGGCAAGCTGCTCGCGCATGCCACCACGACCTGCCTGGTGTTCGAGTTGCCCAAGACGACCTGAAGGCAACTGCGTCTTGGCGCATTGGAGCCATGACGAAGCGCGCTGGTTCGCGGCCTGCGCTCTGTGATTGAGTTTCCCTGTCCGAGATCAGGCAAACATGATCCGGCCTGGAAAGGGAACGCCGATGATTTCAGCCCATTCAGACATGACCATCCGCGACATCCGCGTGACGATGCTGCGGCTGCCCTGGGCCGACGATCCCTGGCTGAAAGGCGCGGCGCTCGGCGCGACGCGCGACATTCTGATCTGCGACGTCGAGACGTCCGGCGGTGTCACCGGCATGGGCTATCTGTTCGTGTTCAAGCCGGCGATGAAGTCGATCGCGGCCTGTCTCGACGAGTGCATCATCCCGCGCGTGATCGGCAAGGACGCCACCGCAATCGAGGCGATCTGGCGCGATCTGTGGACGGCGACGATGACCTATGGCCGTGGCGGCATCGCCGCGATGGCGATATCGGCGCTCGACGTCGCGCTGTGGGACGCGGTGGGGAAACGCGCCGGCCTGCCGCTGCACCGGCTGTGGGGGCACTATCGCTCGGAAATCCCGATCTATGGTTCCGGCTGCTTCCGGGGCGCCGGCGGCGACGGAATGATCGAGAAAGCGCTGCATTTCGTGAAGCAGGGCTACAAGGCGATCAAGATGCAGGTCGCGCATGTTCACACGCCCGCGCAAGACCTCGACAATGTGCGCCGCATGCGCGAGGCGCTCGGCCCCGACATCGACATCATGATCGACGTCAACATGGGCTGGAGCGCCGATGTCGCCATCGAGATGGGACGCAAGTTCGAGAAGTACGACATCTACTGGCTCGAGGAGCCGGTGCCGGCCGATGACTTCGCCGGCTACCAGCGCATCGCGGCGGCGCTGGACATGCGCGTCGTCGGCGGCGAGACGCATTTCACGCGCTACGATCTGCGGCCGTTCTTTCTCAATCCCTGCCTGCCGATCCTGCAGCCCGACCCGATGCGCGGCGGCATGACCGACCTGCGCAAGATCGCGGCGCTCGCGGACACGTTCGGCATCACCATCGCGCCGCACCTGTTTCCCGAGCTCAACGTGCACCTGCTGGCTTCGATTCCGAACGGCATCTGGTGCGAGAACATGGCACTGATCGACGATCTCTGGGTCGACCCACCCGAGATCGCCAACGGCATGATCACCGCGCCGGAGCGGCCCGGGCACGGGCTCAGGTTCAAGGAAGACGTGTTGAAGTTCAAAATCTAGCTGGAACGGTTTGCGGACCGACGGTTTGTTGGTCTGGAGACCACGGCACCTCGCAACGCTGGAGAGCCACCATGTCGGTCGTCCGTACCGATATCGAGCCCCTGACCATCGTCTTCCAGGACGACGGCCTGGTGCCGAACAACCCGATGCCGTTCCTGGTCTACAAGGCAGCCGTCGACGTCAGCAGCAATCCCGAGGCCAGCATCGAGGGGCTGTTCGGCAAGAACGGCTGGGGCGCGATGTGGCGCAACGGCGTCTACGACTTCGCGCATTACCACGCCACCGTGCACGAGGTGCTGGGCGTCGCCCGCGGCCGCGCGCGCGTGCAGTTCGGCGGCGACCATGGGCGGGCGCTGGAGATCGCAGCAGGCGACGTCGCGATCCTGCCCGCCGGCACCGGGCATCAATGCCTGTCGGCGAGTAACGATTTCTGCGTCATCGGCGCCTATCCGCCGGGCCCACCGATGGATCTGCAGCGGCCGACGCCCGAGAACCACGCCAAGGCGCTGAAGACGATCCCACAGGTCGCGCCGCCCGCGACCGATCCGGTGATGGGCAAGGACGGGCCGCTGGTGCGGCTGTGGAAACGCTAGGATTCAAGATTGTCGAACGGGCTGTGCTTCGTTCTCCCCCTTGGGGAAGGTGACCGGATACAGGCAACCTAAATTGATTATCGGAATTACGTAGCCCAATCGTTATGCGTGCGGCTCTTTTTGCGCGCTCAACGGATTCCCGAAACTATGCGGGCAGAGAATGCCCGTGGGGCCGCTGACGATTCGGCCTGTCGCCATATTGAGCGCTACTCGCTCCCGCTTCCTGCCCGTGCTAGAGTGCCACGCGTGGAGGTAGTGCAGCCCTTTTCAACGTTAAGCCTGCCGGCATCACTTTTCAAAGAACCTTGATTTAAGTCAGCATCGCTGCGGCGATTTATGCCGCCAATGACACCTTAAGGCACGCGATTCATCTGCGGGAGTGACAGAGCTTCCGCGTCCGCTGCTGCTTTTTTGCATGAGCAATGGAGGTCATACACATCACCTGACGGCATCAGATGCTCCGCGCTTCCCAAGCAACCGCAACACATATCAGAAGAGGAGAATTCGACATGTTTCGAGGAATTCTGACGCTGACATTGTCTCTCTGCATCGGCGCGGCTGCCGCGCCTGCAGCGCTGGCTCAGACGGCCCCGGCAATCAACGAGCAGGAGGCGCACGCGATCGCGGTGGACGCCTATATTTACTTCTACCCGCTCCTGACGATGGACATCACGCGAAAGCAGTTCACCAACGTCGAGCCCGGCAAAGAGAACTTCAAGGGCCCGATGAACACCTTCGTCAACATCCCCGAATACCCACCGGCGAATTTCAAGGGCGTGGTGCGGTCCAACTTCGATACGCTCTATTCCGTTTCATGGCTGGACATGACCAAGGAGCCGGTTGTCGTCTCCGTTCCCGATACCGATGGACGCTTCTATTTGCTGCCCATGCTGGACATGTGGTCGGATGTGTTTGCCTCGCCCGGCTGGCGCACCACGGGTACCAAAGCGGGGACCTTTCTGGTGACGGCCCCGGGATGGCGGCCTGATCTGCGCGACAGGTTTGCGGAGGAGTTCAAGCTTCCGAAGGATACCCAGCGCATCGACGCGCCGACGCCTTACGTCTGGGTCATCGGCCGCACCAAGACGGACGGCCCGCCGGACTATGATGCGGTCCACAAGATCCAGGCCGGCTACAAGGTCACGCTGCTGTCCGAGTTCGGCAAGACGCCGAAGCCGACCGAGGTCAGGATCGATCCCGGCATCGACATGAAGACGGCGCCGAAGGTGCAGGTCGATACCATGTCGGCCGGTGTCTACTTTGCGCAAGCCGCAGAGCTACTCAAGCTTCACCCGCCGCACATCACCGATGAGCCGATCATCGCGCAGATGAAGAAGATAGGCATCGAGCCTGGCAAGAGCTTTGAAATCAGCAAGCTCGACCCGGTCCTGCAACGGGCACTGGAGACAGCGCCGCAGGACGGGCAGAAGCTGATGGCGTGGAAGGTGCCGACGCTGGCGCGCGTTGTGAATGGCTGGTCGATGAACACCGACACGATGGGCGTTTACGGCAACTACTATTTGAAGCGTGCTATTGTCGCGCAGGTCGGGCTTGGCGCCAACCTGCCGGAGGACGCCATTTATCCGCTCAATCTCGCCGACAGTACCGGCAAACCGCTCGACGGCGCTAACAAGTATACGATCACGTTCGACAAGGGCGCCACCCCACCGGTTAATGCTTTCTGGTCGATCACGCTCTACGACCAGGAAGGATTCCAGGTCGGTAACGTGCTGAACCGCTTCGCTGTGTCCAGCTGGATGCCGTTCAAATACAACCCGGACGGCTCACTCGATCTCTACTTCCAGAACGAGAATCCAGGCAAGGACAAGGAAGCCAACTGGCTTCCGGCGCCGAAGGGAGCCTTCAACCTGACCATGCGCCTCTACGGTCCGAAATCGGAGGCGCTGACCGGAAAGTGGAATCCTCCGCCGATCGAGAGATCGCAGACGACGGTGGGTTTCTCGGCTCAGTAAGCTTCAACCGCACTGACCGCTGCCGAGCGGCCAGACAGCGACCCTGGCAAAGCAATCCGGAGCAAAACAGCTCTGGATTGCTGCCTCGCGGGTGCGGGCGCGCAGCTTACGCCGCGTTGCTGCCTTCCTGGCGACTGGCCTCGAACAGGAACCAGGTGCGGCGCTCGGTTTCGTCGATGAAGGTTTCGAGCAGGCCCGCGGTGCCGGAGTCCTCCTGGTCGTCGGCCAGCTTGTGCGCCTTGCGCATCGCGGCCGCCATGTGCTTGTTGTCTTCCATCAACTCGCGCAGCATTTCGCGAGGCGGCACATAATCGTCGTCATTGTCCTTGATGGTCTGATGCTTGGCGATATCGCCGATCGACTTCAGCGTCGCGCCGCCAAGCTTGCGCACCCGCTCTGCGAGCTGGTCGGTGGTCGCGAAGATCGCCTCGGACTGCTCGTCCAGCAACAAATGGTAATCATGGAAATGCCGGCCGCTGACGTGCCAATGGAAATTCTTGGTCTTCAAATAGAGCGCGAAGGCATCGGCCAGAAGCGTGTTGAGCGAGGCCGAGATCGTGTCCACCGCGGCCTGCGGCAGGTCGCTCGGCGTGTCGAGATCGGGCGAGATCTTGTCAGTCTTGGCTTTGCTCACGTTGGACCTTCCTGTTAGGAACCCGTATTTCGGCGCATTGAACATTGGCCGCCGGACCGCTAACGCATCATCAGCCCACCCGTTCCTGAGGCCAGGAACCCCGTTCTGCCGGATACCAAACGCGATGGATGAATGGATCGATTATTACGATTCCACGCATACGATCTATGCGAGCCGACTGCACCGTGACCTGCATTTCCAGATCATCGCGAACGACATCATCGGCTACATCGCTTCGCCGGATGCCGTGGTGCTCGATTATGCCTGCGGCGAGGCGCTGTCGGCGGCGAAGGTCGCCAATGCCTGCGCCCAGCTCTATCTGGCGGAGCCGGCGCCCGGCGTACGCGGCCGTCTGGTCGCGCGCTTTGCGCCCGACACCCGAATCCGTGTCCGCTCGCTCGATGATCTGAAGCACATGGACGCGGACTCGATCGACCTCGTGGTGATGAACTCGGTCGCGCAATACATGACGCCGCAGGAGCTCGATTCCGCGTTCGACGTGATCCACCGCGTGCTGAAGCCCTCCGGCCGGTTCGTGCTCGGCGATATCCTGCGGCCCGAAGTCGGCATGGCGAGGGATGTCGTGGCACTGCTGCGCTTTGCGGCGACCCACGGCTTCCTGCGCGATGCGCTGGTCGGGCTGGCTTCAACCGCACTGTCCGACTACCGCCAGCTGCGCACCAGGATCGGACTGCAGCGCTACCGCGAGGACGAGATGATCGCGAAGCTCGGCGCCGCGGGGTTCAGCGCTGCGCGCGCGCCGCGCAACATCGGGCACAATCCGTGGCGGATGACGTTCGTGGCGCACCACTGATCCAGGGTTGCACGACGCGTTAACGTTACCCAGAAGGAAACATAGCGGCGGCTGAAATAATCAGCAATGATCCGCTCGGCCCGGTGGCGGAAGCGTCGACGCGGCAGTGGTGCAACACTGTTTATCCTGGTTCAAATCCAGGCCGGGCCTCCAGCCTTCGCTGCTGACGCAGCTTCGGCTCGGCAAGCCTTCTCGTGGCGAAGGCTGCCGCGGCGTAGCCCGCAGGGCGAAGCCGGGCCGGTAGCCCCCTCCCACATCCCTCGCCCCCACCTGGCCATGCGTCGAACGAGGAATTTCCCCCAGAATCACGGTTGATTGGGCGCTTTTGGGGGTTTCGCGGGTGCGGAAACTGGTCTAAAGACCACCCGCGCGCGAAGGATCGCGCTTCCGGCGCTACAAGATGTAGCGCATGGCTCGAGGGACGCGCGGGAAGCGCGCCCTTTTTTTGTGCCCAAATTCCAGTCCGCGAGAGCTGATGCCCAAAAGAACCGACATCTCCACCATCCTGATCATCGGCGCCGGTCCCATCGTGATCGGCCAGGCCTGCGAGTTCGACTATTCCGGCACGCAGGCCTGCAAGACGCTCAAGGAAGAGGGCTTTCGGATCGTCCTGGTCAATTCCAACCCGGCCACGATCATGACCGACCCGGAGCTGGCGGACGCGACCTATATCGAGCCGATCACACCCGAAATCGTCGCCAAGATCATCGAAAAGGAACGCTACGTCCTGCCCGGCGGCTTCGCGCTGCTGCCGACCATGGGCGGCCAGACCGCGCTGAACTGCGCGCTGTCGCTGCGCAAGCAGGGTACGCTGGAGAAGTTCGACGTCGAGATGATCGGCGCCACCGCCGACGCCATCGACAAGGCCGAAGACCGCCAGCTGTTCCGCGACGCCATGGAGAAGATCGGGCTGCAGACGCCGAGGTCGCGGCTCGCCAATGCGTCGGCGCTGAAGAAGTCCGACCGCGACAAGTACCTCGCCGATCAGGCCAAGCTGTCCGGCCCTGAGCTCGAAGCCTTCGAACGGCAGTGGGAAGGCGGCGAGAACGAGCGGCGCAAGCGCTACCAGCAGCAGGCCCTGGCCGAAGCGCTGATGGCGCTGTCCGACATCGGCCTGCCCGCGATCATCCGCCCCTCCTTCACGCTCGGCGGCACCGGCGGCGGCATCGCCTACAACAAGGAAGAATATCTCGACATCATCGAGCGCGGCCTCGACGCCTCGCCGACCAACGAGGTGCTGATCGAGGAATCCGTTCTCGGCTGGAAAGAGTTCGAGATGGAGGTGGTGCGCGACAAGAAGGACAATTGCATCATCATCTGCTCGATCGAGAACGTCGATCCGATGGGCGTGCATACCGGCGATTCGATCACGGTGGCGCCGGCGCTGACGCTCACCGACAAGGAATACCAGATCATGCGCGACGCATCGATTGCGGTGCTGCGCGAGATCGGGGTCGAGACCGGCGGCTCCAACGTGCAGTTCGGCATCAATCCGGACGACGGCCGCATGGTCGTGATCGAGATGAATCCCCGCGTTTCGCGCTCGTCGGCGCTGGCCTCGAAGGCCACCGGCTTCCCGATCGCCAAGGTCGCGGCCAAGCTCGCGATCGGCTACACGCTCGACGAGATCGCCAACGACATCACCGGCGGCGCGACGCCGGCCTCGTTCGAACCGACGATCGACTACGTCGTCACCAAGATTCCGCGCTTTGCGTTCGAGAAATTCCCCGGCGCCTCCTCCACGCTGACCACCTCGATGAAGTCGGTCGGCGAGGTGATGGCGATCGGCCGCACCTTCCAGGAGAGCCTGCAGAAGGCCCTGCGCGGGCTCGAGACCGGGCTGACCGGCCTCGACGAGATCGACATCGAGGGCCTCGGCCGCAGCGACGACAAGAACGCGATCCGCGCAGCCCTCGGCACGCCGACGCCGAACCGCCTGCTGCAGGTCGCGCAGGCGATGCGGCTCGGCTGGTCCAACGAGGATATCTTCAATTCCTGCAAGATCGATCCCTGGTTCCTCGCGGAGCTGCGCGCCATCGTCGAGATGGAAGGCAAGGTCCGCAGCAGCGGCCTGCCGACCAATGCGTTCGCGATGCGGATGCTGAAGGCGATGGGCTTCTCCGACGCGCGGCTCGCCGTGCTCACGGAGAGCACCGAGGCCGACGTCACCGCCAAGCGCCACGCGCTCGGGGTGCGCCCGGTGTTCAAGCGCATCGACACCTGCGCGGCGGAGTTCGCTTCGCCGACCGCCTACATGTATTCGACCTATGAGCGGCCGTTCGCCGGCGAATTTGCCGACGAGAGCGCGCCGTCGGATCGCAAGAAGGTGATCATCCTCGGCGGCGGGCCGAACCGCATCGGCCAGGGCATCGAGTTCGACTATTGCTGCTGCCACGCCTGCTTCGCGCTCGAGGACGCCGGTTACGAGACCATCATGGTCAACTGCAACCCGGAAACGGTGTCGACCGACTACGACACCGCCGACCGGCTGTATTTCGAGCCACTCACCGCCGAAGACGTGCTGGAGATCATCTCAACCGAGCGCAAGAACGGCACGCTGCACGGCGTGATCGTGCAGTTCGGCGGCCAGACCCCGCTGAAGCTTGCCCGCGCGCTCGAAGCCGCCGAAGTGCCGATCCTCGGCACCTCGCCCGACGCGATCGACCTCGCCGAGGACCGCGACCGCTTCAAGCGCGTGCTCGACAAGCTGCGTCTCAAGCAGCCGAAGAACGGCATCGCCTATTCGGTCGAGCAGGCCCGCCTGGTCGCCGCCGATCTCGACCTGCCGCTGGTGGTGCGTCCGTCCTACGTGCTCGGCGGCCGCGCGATGCAGATCATCCGCGAGGAGAACCAGCTCAACGACTACCTGCTGGGAACGCTGCCTGAGCTGGTGCCCGCCGACGTCAAGGCGCGCTACCCGAACGACAAGACCGGACAGATCAATACCGTGCTCGGCAAGAACCCGCTGCTGTTCGACCGCTATCTGTCCGACGCGACCGAAGTCGACGTCGACTGCCTCTGCGACGGCAAGGACACCTTCATCGTCGGCATCATGGAGCACATCGAGGAAGCCGGCATCCATTCCGGCGACTCCGCCTGCTCGCTGCCGCCGCATTCGCTCGACGCCAAGACCATCGAGGAGCTGGAGCGGCAGACCCGCGAGCTCGCGCTCGGGCTCGACGTGGTCGGCCTGATGAACGTGCAATACGCCATCAAGGACGGCGAGATCTACGTGCTCGAGGTCAACCCGCGCGCATCCCGCACCGTGCCGTTCGTCGCCAAGGTGATCGGCACGCCGGTCGCCAAGATCGCGGCACGGATCATGGCCGGCGAGAAGCTCGCCGACTTCAAGCTGAAGAAGAAGAAGCTCGGCCATGTCGGCGTGAAGGAATCGGTATTCCCGTTCGCGCGCTTCCCCGGCGTCGACACCGTGCTCGGACCGGAGATGCGTTCGACCGGCGAAGTGATGGGCATCGACCGCTCCTTCGAGGTCGCGTTCGCGAAGAGCCAGCTCGGCGGCGGCACGCGCGTGCCGCGTCAGGGTACGGTGTTCGTCTCGGTGCGCGGCGACGACAAGATGCGCATCGCGGATGCGGTGCGGCTGTTGCACTCGCTCGGCTTCAAGGTGATGGCAACCTCGGGCACGCAGCGCTACCTCAGCGACAACGGCGTGCCGACGGAGAAGGTGAACAAGGTGCTCGAAGGCCGTCCGCACATCGTCGACGCCATCACCAATGGCGACGTCCAGCTGGTCTTCAATACCACCGAAGGTCCGCAGGCGCTGGCCGACAGCCGCTCGCTGCGGCGGGCTGCCCTCTTGCATAAAGTGCCATATTACACCACTCTTTCGGGCGCGGTGGCGGCCGCACGGGGAATCCGGGCCTATCGGGCCGGGGACCTTGAGGTCCGCACGCTTCAGAGTTACTTTTCCGAAAGCTGACCGCTGCCCGGGCTGAAGGCCCGAAGCGGTCAATTAGCCGAATGGCTGGAACTCACCGCGCGATTGGATGTTGTCACGGCCCTTAGCGGGGCCGAAAATCACTGGGCTTCCGGGCGCGTTGGCGCCCTGATTCCTGCGTTAGCTGAACTGGATATTCGTGCACGGCCGCCGGGCGCGCGCGATGAAGGACGAAGATGATGGATAAGGTTCCGATGACCGCGGGCGGATACGCCGCGCTGACGGACGAGTTGAAGCATCGCCAATCGGTGGATCGTCCGCGCATCATCGAACACATCGCGGAGGCGCGCTCGCACGGCGATCTCTCGGAGAACGCCGAGTATCACGCCGCCAAGGAAGAGCAGTCGCACAACGAGGGCCGCATCGCCGAGCTCGAGGACAAGCTCGCGCGCGCCGACATCATCGACATTTCGAAACTGTCAGGCGACACCATCAAGTTCGGCGCGACCGTGACGCTGATCGATGAGGACACCGAGAAGAAGGCGGTGTGGCAGATCGTCGGCGAAGTCGAGGCCGACGCCAAGAAGGGCCGCATCTCCATCACCTCGCCGCTTGCGCGCGCGCTGATCGGCAAGAAGAAGGGGACCACTGTCGAGGTGATGGCGCCGGGCGGCGCCAAGGCCTACGAGATCACCAAGGTCGAGTGGCGGTAGTTACCTTCACGTGACTGGTGCAGAAAAGCCGCGTCCCGCACGCGGCTTTTTTTATGCCCCGCGTTTCACCCCGGTCTGACAGCAATGTGAGTGGAGAGCCGCGGCACGCCATGCCAGTGAGGCCGTGACATGATTATGCAGTATAATCATGTCGGGGGACGGAGTTCGGGCTGACGATCGCGTCGCAACACGCATCGCTGCGCGTCACCGTGCCGCTGCCGCGTTCTCTCGCAACTGCCATCGCGCGAGGAATGATTCCAGGCGCAAGGTGTTGACATCACACTCTGGTGGCGGACACCGTGTGTTTCTGCATCTTGCAACGTTCCAGTGTGTCAAACAGGGGGTCAATGACAATGGACCAGATGTTCTCCAAGTTTCAGCCGGTGGCGCTCAGCCTGTTCCGGTTCATCACCGGATTGCTGCTGTTTCAGTACGGCGTCGCAAAGATCTTCAAGTTTCCGGTGGTCGCGTATTTCGCCAATATCCCGCCGTTGATCCAGGCTGCGGGCTGGCTAGAACTGGTGCTCGGCGCGCTCCTGATGCTCGGCCTGTTCTCGCGGCTGGTCGCGTTCATCCTGTCGGGCGAGATGGCGTTCGCCTATTTCCTCGGCCACATGTTCAAGAACCCGGCCGAGCCGGTGTTCCTGCCGCTCCTCAACAACGGCACCGCGGCGATCCTGTTCTGCTTCGCCTGCCTCTACCTCGCGACCTCGGGTCCGGGCCCGATCAGCGTCGACGCTGCGATGGGGAAAAGGTAGCAGCGCGATCTCACCTCCCCTTGCAAAGGGGAGGTCGGTTTGCGCTGAAAGCGCAAACCGGGTGGGGATCTGTTTCCACGAAGACGCTCTCGCTTGCGGCTTGACTCCCACCCTGCCTTTCCCGTTCAGGGGGAGGGAGAAGAAAGCGATCAGCCGAAATGCACGTCGTCCGATTCAAGCGTCGTTGCGCGAAGCAATCACGTCATGGATCGCGTCAGCCGACCGCCTTCAATCCCAGCGGCACCGCGGCCTCGTATTTCGAATTGTGCAGCACTAGTGACGTCCTGACGTTGCGCACGTGCGGCGCCGCCGTCAGATGGGTGACGAAATCCTGGAACGTCGCCATGTCGGGCGCCACGCATTTGAGGATGAAATCGACTTCGCCCGACAACATCCAGCATTCCCGCACCAGCGGCTCGGCGCGCACGAAATTCTCGAAGGCGCGGAGATCGGCGTCGGCCTGGCTCGACAGATGCACCGAGGCGAACACCGTGACGTCGTAGCCGAGGCGGCGCGGATCGAGCAGGCCGCGGTATCCCTGGATGTAGCCTTCCTCCTCCAGCGCCCGGACCCTGCGCAGGCAGGGCGGCGGCGAGATACCGACGCGTTTGGCCAGTTCCACATTGGTGATTCGGCCATCGGCCTGGATCTCGGCGAGGATTTTGAGGTCGATCTCGTCAAGGTTCTTCGACACGCGACTACAGTTCCCTAGGGTTTGGAAGGCTTGGCAGGTCCGCCGGCAACTCTCATAGCGCAGCCAGCCGGCATTGCGCAATTTTATTGCGCGTGCAGCGCAAGATTTCGCGAATGTGACTTCAGTTCCGGGGAAAAATCGCTGCCATGGATTGCAAATCTTGCATAGCTTCCCAGATATCCTAGACTTGGATTTGACACTTTTAGCACCGCCGTGACCTGCCTCCGGGGTGCTTCCCACACAAGTCCCCGTCAAAGTCCCCAGAAGAGAGGGATCAGCTAATGCCCGCGCCTGTCCACGCCAAGGTCGTCATCATCGGGTCCGGCCCCGCCGGCTACACCGCAGCGATCTACGCGGCACGCGCGATGCTCGAGCCGGTGCTGATCCAGGGCATCCAGCCGGGCGGGCAGCTCACCATCACCACCGACGTCGAGAACTATCCCGGCTTCGCCGATGTGATCCAGGGCCCCTGGCTGATGGAGCAGATGGAGAAGCAGGCGGCCCATGTCGGCACCAAGATCGTCACCGATCACGTCAACAAGCTGGAACTCGGCCAGCGCCCGTTTCGCCTGACCTGCGATTCCGGCGACGTCTATCTCGCCGAGACCGTGATCCTCGCCACCGGCGCCCAGGCGCGCTGGCTCGGCCTGCCCTCGGAAGCAAAGTTCCAGGGCGGCGGCGTGTCGGCCTGCGCGACCTGCGACGGCTTCTTCTACCGCGGCAAGGACGTCGTGGTGGTCGGCGGCGGCAACACCGCGGTCGAGGAAGCGCTGTACCTGACCAATCACGCTTCCCAGGTCACCATCGTTCATCGCCGCAATCATTTCCGCGCCGAGCGCATCCTGCAGGAGCGACTGTTCAAGAATCCCAAGATCAAGGTGGTGTGGGATTCGGCGATCGACGATATCTGCGGATCGGAGAACCCGAACAAGGTCACCCATGTGCGGCTGAAGAACGTCAAGACCGGCGCGCTCACGAACCTCAAAACCGACGGCGTCTTCATCGCGATCGGCCATGCGCCGGCGACGGAGCTCGTCAAAGGCCAGATCAAGCTGAAACCGTCGGGCTATGTCGAGGTCGCGCCGAACTCCACTGCGACCTCGATGCCCGGCCTGTTCGCCGCGGGCGACGTGGCGGACGAAACCTTCCGGCAGGCGGTCACCGCCGCCGGCCTCGGCTGCATGGCTGCGCTCGAGGCGGAACGCTTCCTGGCTCTTCGCGCGAGCGATCGCGCAGCGGCGGAATAATCATGGCACGATCTCGCGACGGATTTACGGATATGGATTGGGACAAGCTGAAGGTCTTTCACGCAGCGGCGGAGGCGGGCAGCTTCACGCATGCCGGCGAACAGCTTGGCCTGTCGCAATCGGCGGTCTCCCGCCAAGTCAGCGCGCTGGAGCAGGAGCTCTCGGTGTCGCTGTTTCACCGCCACGCCCGCGGCCTGATCCTCACCGAACAGGGCGACCTCCTGTTCCGCACCGCGCATGACGTGTTCATGCAGTTGCAGGCGGCCCGCGCAAAGCTCACCGACAGCCGCGAGCGGCCGAGCGGCGACCTCAAGATCACGACGCCACCGGCGCTCGGCATCAACTGGCTGATCCCGCGGCTCGACGAGTTCACCGCGCTCTATCCCGACATCCGGATCTCGCTGATCGTCACCGACGAGGATCTAGACCTCTCGATGCGCGAGGCCGACGTCGCGATCCGCACCCGCAAGCCGACCCAGCCGGACCTGATCCAGCGCAAGCTGTTCTCGATCGGCTTCCATGCCTATTGCTCGCCGGAATACATCAAGCGCTTCGGCACGCCGCGCACGCTCGATGATCTCGACTCGCATCGCATCATCATGCTCGGCGACTCGCAGGTGCCGGCACATCTGCAAAACCGCAGCTGGCTGATCGATGCCGGCCGCAACGGCTCCGGTCCGCGCGAGCCCTACTTCAAGGTCAACAACATCCTTGGCCTCGTGCGCGCTTGCCAGCAGGGCCTCGGCATCGCCGCGCTACCGGACTATCTGGTCGAACAGAATAACCTCGTGCAGCTGTTCGGCGAGTCCGACTCGATCGCGCTCGACACCTACTTCGTCTATCCGGAAGAGCTGAAGACGGTGGCCCGCGTGCAGGTGTTCCGCGACTTCGTGGTCAGCAAGGCGCAGCGCTGGCCGTCGTGATTAAGCGGCCCTTATAGGGCTGGTTTATAGGGATATCCGTGCTGCCCCCGGTCTCCGCATGACTGACATGCGACCTGGATAGTTGCTGCAAGGCGTCGATGGGGATCATAGTGCTTACACGCTGAGCGTTCGCGTCGCGCATATGTCCCCCTCCTCCAGTGGCGCGGAAGTTCAGTAATCCCTCTTGGAAGGTGATTGTGTCGGCCTCACGTGGCCAATACCTTAAGCCGGGCTCACTCGAGCCCGGCTTTTTTTCATCGCTGTACCTTTTCACCTCCATGTCATGCGCAAAACGCGCCGCACGCGCCGATCAGCATGTGCATTGACAACAACCTCGCAGCGCAGCATCATTATCCCATGATCACGACTTCGTGCGCCGTTCTGTCGTCGAAAAAAGCTCCCCTCCCGGGGACACGAGATCGCGCGCGATAAGATCACCTTCGCATTCAAACCGATCCCGAAACCCCGCCGCCTGGACGGGGTTTTTTGTTGGTCCCGTCTCCGGCTTTGCCTTCTTGAGGAGATGGAACATGACCGATCTACACCAGCAATTGCAGGGCCTCTGGCTGCCCCTGATCACGCCATTCCGCAACGGCGAGCTCGACGTCACCTCGCTGCGGCGCCTCGTACAGCACTACGCCAATGGCCCCGTCGACGGGTTCATTCTCGGCGCAACCTCCGGCGAGGGCATGGCGCTCAGCATGGACGAGCTGGAGGGGCTGGTGAGCGTCGTGCTCGACGAACTCAGTGCCAGCTCCCGCCATTTGCCGGTCTGTCTCGGGCTCTCCGGCGCCTCGACCGCCCGGATGAAGGAAGCGCTGGATGACACAGCCGACTGGCCGATCAACGGCTATTTGATCGCCAGCCCTTATTATATCAGGCCCTCGCAACGTGGGCTCGTGCAGCACTTCAACGCGCTCGCCGATCACGCGTCGTGGCCGATCGTGCTTTACAACATTCCCTATCGCACGGCAGTGAACCTGACCAACGAAACGCTGCTGGCGCTCGCGGACCATCCGAACATCGCCGGCATGAAGGATTGCTGCGCCGACCGCGCGCAGTCGATCGACTTCCTCAACCGCCGGCCGGCCGGCTTCCGCGTGCTGACCGGCGAGGATGCGCAGACTTTCGATGCGCTCTCGGACGGCGCCGACGGCGCGATCCTGCTGTCCGCACATCTGGAAACAAACACCTTCGCTGCGATCCGCACGCTGTTGCAGCAGGGCCAGCGCGACGCGGCGCTGGCCGCCTGGCAGAGCGTCGTCGGCCTGACGAGGCTGTTGTTCGCCGAACCGAGCCCCGCACCTGCCAAGCACTGGCTGTGGCGGCAGGGGCTGATCGACAGCCCCGAGGTGCGGCTGCCGATGGTCGCGGTGAGCGAGGATCTCGCCACCTGGCTCGACGCCGAGATGGAACGTCGCGCGCAGCTTCTGCTGCCGGCGTGAATGCCCCGGCCATACTCTGCTCCCTCGCCCCGCTCTTGCGGGGAGAGGGTTGGGGTGAGGGGCCGCTTCCGCAATATCGGAGGGAGATGGATTCGCCGAGAGCCCCCTCACCCGGATCGCATCCTGCGATGCGATCCGACCTCTCCCCGCAAGCGGGGCGAGGTAAGAAAGTTCAATCCAGCTTCACCCGCGAAAGCCGCAGCGCATTGCCGATCACGCTGACCGAGGACAGCGCCATCGCGGCGGCGCCGACCATCGGCGACAGCAGGATGCCGAACAGCGGATACAGCACGCCGGCCGCGATCGGCACGCCGGCGGCGTTGTAGACGAAGGCGAACGCCAGGTTCTGGCGGATGTTGCGCATGGTCGCGACCGACAGCCGCCGCGCGCGGACCAGGCCCATCAGGTCGCCGGTGAGCAGCGTGATGCCGGCGCTCTCGATCGCGACGTCGGTGCCGCCGCCCATCGCGATGCCGACATCGGCAGCGGCGAGCGCCGGCGCGTCATTGACGCCATCGCCTGCCATCGCGACGGTGCGGCCCTCGCCGCGCAGCCGCTGCACGACCTCGCTCTTGCGCTCGGGCAGAACGCCGGCCTCGACCTCGTCGATGCCGAGCGTCTTCGCCACCGCGCGCGCGGTGGTCTCATTGTCGCCGGTCAACATCACGATGCGCAGGCCCTCGGCACGCAGCACCTGCAGCGCGCTGGTCGCGGATGGCTTGACCGGATCGGCAATCGCGATCGCCCCGGCGATGCGGCCATCGACCGCGACATAGATCGCCGTCGCGCCGTCCCGCCGCGAGGCCTCGGCCGCCTCGTCGAGCGCTGCCGTCGCGATCTTCAGCTCGGCCATCAGTACCGCGTTGCCGAGCGCAACCTGCCTGCCTTCGACCATGCCGGTCGCGCCCTTGCCGGAGGGCGAGACAAAATTGCTGACGGCGGCGGATGCAAGCTTGCGCTCCCTGGCAGCGGCGATGATCGCCTGCGCCAGCGGATGCTCGCTGCCCTGCTCGACACTGGCGGCCAGCCGCAGCAGATCACTCTCGCCGAACCCTTCGGCGGCAATGACGCGCACGACCTTCGGCTTGCCCTCGGTGAGCGTGCCGGTCTTGTCGATGACGAGTGTATCGATCGCCTCCATCCGCTCCAGCGCCTGCGCGTCGCGGATCAGGATGCCGGAATGCGCGCCGCGGCCGACACCGACCATGATCGACATCGGCGTCGCCAATCCCAGCGCGCACGGGCAGGCGATGATCAGCACCGTGACGGCGGCGACCAGGGCGAAGGTCAGGCGCGGCTCCGGACCGAACACCGTCCAGGCGATGAAGGCGAGCACGGCGGCGGCGATTACCGCCGGCACGAACCAGCCGGCGACGCGATCGGCGAGCCGCTGGATCGGCGCGCGTGAGCGCTGCGCCTTCGCCACCATGTCGACGATCCGCGACAGCATGGTGTCGCGACCGACCTTCTCGGCGCGCATCACGAGGCCGCCGCTCTGGTTGACCGTGCCGCCGATCACCCTCTCGCCTTCGGCTTTCGTGACCGGCATCGACTCGCCTGTGACCATGGACTCGTCGATGACCGCACTGCCCTCGACGACGACGCCGTCGACCGGCACCTTCTCGCCCGGCCGCACGCGCAGGCGGTCGCCGACCTTGATTGCGTCGATGTCGATATCCTCGTCGCCATGTTCGGTGATGCGCCGCGCGGTCTTGGGCGCGAGGCCGAGCAGCGCGCGGATCGCGCCCGAGGTCTGCGCGCGGGCGCGCAATTCCAGCACCTGGCCGAGCAGCACCAGCACCGTGATCACGGCCGCCGCCTCGAAATACACCGCGACCGCGCCATGCATGTCGCGGAACGCGGGCGGGAACAGCTGCGGCGCCAGCGTCGCGACCACGCTATAGACATAGGCGACGCCGGTGCCCATCGCGATCAGCGTGAACATGTTGAGATTGCGGGTGACGAGCGACTGCCAGCCGCGCACGAAGAACGGCGCACCGGCCCACAGCACGACCGGCGTCGCCAGCACGAACGAGATCCAGTTCGACCAGCCCTGTGGCACCAGATGCATCAGCCCGAGATGGCTGCCCATCTCGAGCACGAACACCGGCAAGGTCAGCGCGAGCCCAATCCAGAATCGCCGCGTCATGTCGATCAGTTCAGGATCCGGTCCGTCGTCGAGCGAGACCTGCTCCGGCTCCAGCGCCATGCCGCAGATCGGGCAGGTGCCGGGGCCGACCTGGCGCACCTCGGGGTGCATCGGGCAGGTGTAGATGGTGCCCGCGGGCGCCGGCGGCTCCTCCTCGCGCGGCTTGAGATACTTCTCCGGCTCGACCTCGAAGCGCTCGCGGCAGCGGCCGCTGCAGAACAGGTACTCCTCGCCCTTGTAGCTGAAGCGGTGCTTGGCGGTCGCCGGGTTGACCTTCATGCCGCAGACCGGATCGATCGCGAACGCCGCCTCGGCCGGCGGCGTGTCGTGATCATGCTTGCCGCCGCAGCAGGAATGCGCGGCGGCGCCATTGTGGTGATGATCCGCGTGCGAATGGTCGTGCTTTGCGTGTGCCACGAAACTCTTCCCGGCCGCTAACTCGGCCTCTTGATTTGCATACCCTAGGGGGGTATATGAGACCTATGAGAGACGAGGTCAAGACATCCTGCTTAAAACGGCTCAAACGGATCGAAGGTCAGATCCGCGGGTTGGCCGCCATGGTCGAGGACGACCGCTATTGCATCGACGTGGTGACGCAGATCGCGGCCGCGCGCGCGGCGCTGCGCCGCGTCGAGGAAGAGGTGCTGCGCGATCATGTGGCTCATTGCGTCGAGCATGCGATCTCGTCCGGCGACAAGGCCGACCAGCGGCGCAAGATCGCCGAACTGATGGACGTGATCGGGCGCGCGGATCGGTGATCTAGGCGCCACCCCCATGCTCGATGCCGTCCCTGCGAAAGCAGGGACCCATAACGACAGGACGCGGGATGGAGCGAGCTGGGGCCACAGCTCGCTTCAACAACGCAACACTGTGGTTATGGGTCCCGGGTCGCGCTTCGCTTGCCCGGGACGACGTGGGAAAGAGCGCCACCCGCACACTCAGTGTCGTCCCTGCGAAAGCA
>NZ_JAQOSR010000151.1:0-23119 GCF_046718885.1 Bradyrhizobium sp. UFLA01-814
TGCGCAATTGCGCACGGGAGCAGGGACCCATACGCCGCGGCTTCTGTTGTGAACGGGACTCGTCGTCCCAGCATAGCTAGACAATCTGCATCGGTGGTTAGGGGTCCCTGCTTTCGCAGGGACGACACGGAGTTTGTTGCACATCCTTGCCGCGTCATTTGTGACGGCAAGAATGAGTGTTCAGCGTAGGCTCGCGTTGATCTTGTCGAGCACCGCTGAGCCGGGGCACAGCGCCTGCTCGTCCAGCGTGTTGAGTGGCGTCTCGACAGTGTCGAGATGGGTGTGCAGATCCTCAGCATCCGGATCGACATAGAGCAGGCCGGTGACGATCTGGCCCTTGGCCGCGTGCTTCTGCAGGAAGGTCATCGCGCCGAGGCGATCATGCGGATCGTAGTCGGCGTCGAGCTTGCGCAGCGCGAGCCGCGAGCCGTCATGCTGCTCGACCACCTGCACGGTGCCCGGCGCATAGTCGACGCTGATCGGATCGCGGCCGACCAGCACGTCGAGACGGTTCACCGCGTCATTGTGCTCGCGGACATAGTCAAAACTCTTGGTCGAGCCGGCGTGGTTGTTGAAGGCGATGCAGGGGCTGATCACGTCGATGAAGGACGCCCCCTTGTGGCGGATCGCAGCCGCAATCAGTGGCACCAGCTGGGTCTTGTCGCCGGAGAAGCTGCGCGCCACGAAGGTGGCACCGAGCTGCAGCGCGATCGCGACCAGGTCGATCGCATTGTCGGTGTTGGTGACGCCCTTTTTCGACTTCGAGCCGCGGTCGGCGGTGGCCGAGAACTGGCCCTTGGTCAGGCCGTACACGCCGTTGTTCTCGACGATATAGGTCATGTTGACGGCGCGCCGGATCGAATGCGCGAACTGGCCGAAGCCGATCGAGGCGGAATCGCCGTCGCCGGAGACGCCGAGATAGATCAGGTCGCGGTTGGCGAGGTTGGCGCCGGTCAGCACCGACGGCATACGGCCATGCACCGAGTTGAAGCCGTGCGAATTGCCGAGGAAGTAGTCCGGCGTCTTCGACGAGCAGCCGATGCCGGAAATCTTCGCCACCCGGTGCGGCTCGATCGAGAGCTCGTAACAGGCCTCGATGATCGAGGCGGTGATCGAATCGTGGCCGCAGCCGGCGCACAGGGTCGAGATCTTCCCCTCATAGTCGCGGTGGGTATAGCCCAGCTCGTTCTTCTTCAGGCCCGGATGATGGAACTTCGGCTTTGCAATGTAGGTCATGTCACGGCCTTGCGGAGAGGGGTCACCTTGAGATGATCCTGGTGGTCGCCGATCGCGCCTGCGATGAAGCGCGCGGTGATCGGCGTGCCGTCATAGTGCAGGATCGGCACCAGCCTGACGGGGTCGATGCCGTTCTCGTTGACGATCAGCTGGCGGAGCTGCGCGTCGCGGTTCTGTTCGACCACGTAGACGAAATCGTGGTCGGCGATGAAGCTTGCGACGCTGGAGTGGAACGGGAAGGCGCGGATGCGCATGCGGTCGAGCTGATGGCCGCGCGCCTCCAGGATCCCGATCGCCTCGTCCATCGCGGGCGAGGTCGAGCCGAAATAGATCACGCCGTATTTGGTCGGCTTGGCCGCATTGGCCTGCAGCGGCCGCGGCACCATGTCCTGGGCGGTCTCGAACTTGCGCACCAGGCGCTGCATGTTGTCGGCGTAGACCGCGCCTTCCTCGGAATAGCGCGCGTAGCGGTCGCGCGAGGTGCCGCGGGTGAAGTAGGAACCCTTGGTCGGATGCGTGCCCGGATAGGTGCGATAGGGGATGCCGTCGCCGTCGACGTCGAGATAGCGGCCGAAGTCGCGGCCTTCCTCGAGCATCTCCGCCGTCATCACCTTGCCGCGGTCGTATTGCTTCGCGTCATCCCACTTCAGCGGACGGCACAGCCGGTGGTTCATGCCGATGTCGAGATCGAGCATCAGGAAGATCGTGGTCTGCAGCCGCTCGGCGAGGTCGAAGGCGGCCGCGGCGAACTCGAACGCCTCCGCCGGATCCTCCGGGAACAGCAGCACGTGCTTGGTATCGCCATGCGAGGCATAGGCGCAGGCGATGACGTCGCATTGCTGGGTGCGGGTCGGCATGCCGGTCGAGGGGCCGGCGCGCTGGATGTTCATGATCACGGCCGGTATCTCGGCGAAATAGGACAGGCCGATGAACTCGGTCATCAGCGAGATGCCCGGACCCGAGGTCGCGGTGAAGGCCCGCGCGCCGTTCCAGGACGCGCCGATCACGATGCCGATCGAGGCGAGCTCGTCCTCGCCCTGCACGATCGCGTATTTCGCCTTGCCGGTTTCGGGATCGTGACGGTACTTCTTGCAGTGGCTGGTGAAGGCTTCCGCCACCGACGATGACGGGGTGATCGGATACCAGGCGCACACGGTGGCGCCGCCATAGACGGCGCCGAGCGCGGCCGCGCTGTTGCCTTCGACGAAGATGCGGTCGCCGACCTTGTCGGACTTCTTCACCCGCAGCCCGAGCGGGCATTTCAGGTTCTGCAGCGCCCAGTCGCGGCCGAGATGCAGCGCATGGACGTTCGAGGAGAGCAGCTTCTCCTTGCCCTTGTACTGCTCGCCGATCAGCTGTTCGACCAGCTTGGGATCGAGGTCGAGCAGGGCGCAGAGCGCGCCGAGATAGATGATGTTCTTGAACAGCTGGCGCTGCCTGGGATCGGTGTAGGTCGAGTTGGTGATCGCGGTCAGCGGCACGCCGATGACGGTGATGTCCTCGCGGAATTTCGACGACGGCATCGGCTTGGTCGAGTCGTAGAACAGATAGCCGCCGGGCTCGATCGAGGCGACGTCCTTGTCCCAGGTCTGCGGATTCATCGCCACCATCAAGTCGACGCCGCCGCGGGCGCCGAGATGGCCGTCCTCGGTGACGCGCACCTCATACCAGGTCGGCAGGCCCTGGATGTTGGAGGGGAAGATGTTGCGTGGTGAGACCGGCACGCCGTGGCGCAGGATCGAACGCGCGAACAGTTCGTTGGCGGAGGCCGAGCCCGAACCGTTGACGTTGGCGAAGCGGACGACGAAGTCGTTTACGCTGCTGATCGGGCTTTGGACTGACATGTTGATCCCGCTTGAACCATATCGATGAGGTACTTCTGCATGTCCCAGGCGCCGGTCGGGCAGCGCTCGGCACACAGCCCGCAATGCAGGCAGACGTCTTCGTCCTTCACCATGACGCGGCCGGTCTTGAGGTCGCCGGAGACGTAGAGCGCCTGGTCGTGATGCGGCGAGGGCGCTTTCAGCCGCTGCCGCAAATCATCCTCCTCGCCGTTCTCGGTGAAGCTGATGCAGTCCATCGGACAGATGTCGACGCAGGCGTCGCATTCGATGCACAGCGGCGCGGAGAAAACCGTCTGCACGTCGCAATTCAGGCAGCGCTGCGCCTCGCCGAGCGCGAGCTTGAGGTCGTAACCGAGCTCGACCTCGGCGCGGATGTCCTTCAGCGCGACCACCTTGTCGCGATGCGGCACCTTGAAGCGCTTGTCGGCGGAGATGTCGTTGTCGTAGCTCCACTCGTGGATGCCCATCTTCTGCGAGGAGACGTGCACCTCGGGCAGCGGGCGCTCGTTGATGTCCTCGCCGGACAGCAATCGGTGGATGGAGAGCGCGGCGTCGTGGCCATGCGCCACCGCCCAGATGATGTTCTTCGGCCCGAACGCCGCATCGCCGCCGAAGAACACCTTCGGATTGGTCGAGACGAACGTCTTGGGATCGACCTTCGGCATGTGCCACTTGTCGAATTCGATGCCGCAATCGGCTTCGATCCAGGGGAACGCGTTCTCCTGGCCGACCGCAACGAGCACATCGTCGCAGGACACGGTCTCGTCAGGCTCGCCCGAGGGCACCAGATTGCGGCGGCCCTTGGCGTCGTACTCCGCCTTCACCTTCTGGAAGGTGACGCCAATCAGCTTGCCGGCGACATGCTTGAACGCCACCGGCACCATGTAGTTGAGGATCGGGATGTCCTCGTGCAGCGCGTCTTCCTTCTCCCACGGCGAGGCCTTCATTTCCTCGAAGCCGGAGCGGACGATCACCTTGACGCTCTCGCCGCCGAGGCGGCGCGCGGTGCGGCAGCAATCCATCGCGGTGTTGCCGCCGCCGAGCACGATGACGCGGCGGCCGATCTTGTCGACGTGGCCGAACGACACGTTGGCCAGCCACTCGATGCCGATATGGATGTTGGCGGCGGCCTCCTTGCGGCCGGGGATGTCGAGCTCGCGGCCGCGCGGCGCGCCGCTGCCGACGAAGATCGCATCATAGTTCTCGGCGAGCAGCTGCTTCAGGCTGTCGACGCGCTGGCCGCCCCTGAACTCGACACCGAGGTTCAGGATGTAGTCGGTCTCCTCGTCGATCACGCTGTCAGGCAGGCGGAATTTCGGAATCTGGCTGCGCATCATGCCGCCGGCCTTGGGATCGCCGTCGAACACCGTGCAGTGATAGCCGAGCGGCGCGAGATCGCGCGCCACCGCGAGCGAGGCGGGGCCGCCGCCGACCAGCGCGACGCGTTTGCCGTTCTTCGGTCCCGGCTTCGGCAGGCGATGCTTGATGTCGTCCTTGAAGTCCGCGGCGACGCGCTTCAGGCGGCAGATCGCGACCGGATTGTCCTCGACCCGGCCGCGGCGGCATGCCGGCTCGCATGGACGGTCACAGGTGCGCCCGAGAATGCCGGGGAACACGTTGGACTTCCAATTGATCATGTAGGCGTCGCTGTAACGCCCCTCAGCAATCAACCGGATGTACTCGGGAACAGGGGTGTGTGCGGGGCAGGCCCATTGGCAGTCGACTACTTTATGAAAGTAATCCGGCGCCGAGATATCAGTCGGTTTCATTCCTACCTTTGACCCGCGCGAAAATGCCAGACCCGCGCGGCCTTATCGTTGACGACGAACGCTCACGTGGCGTTGTTCTGGTTTTTGAATTGGATCATAGGCTTATCTTATTAGAGCCGTTCCAGAGAAGGCAAAGGCTAAATTGTCCGATCATCAGCTTTCGCGCGGCTGATGCGCGTGTAGCGTTAATCTCGATTGCGTTATGTGGCGGTGCAACATGATCTGCACCGCCACGCTTGCTTGAGAATATGTTGTCGGAAAACCGCCTCGCACTGTTCCGGATCAGGCCTACTCGCGCGGAAGGTCGCTCTTCGCGATATCCCACAACAGCCTGTAGACGCCGCTGGTGACCACGAGCGGCTTCAAGGCGGCATTGCCGGTGATGCCCGCAGCGGCTTTGGGGAGCGCGCTGACGTCGGTGGCGTCGATCAGCACGAACCAGTCGCCGGCGCCGGGATCGGCTTTCTCCGCATCCGGCGTGAGCGGTTTCGACAGGTCAGGGTCGTTCTCCAGGAGGTGCATCGAGATGATGCCGTCGCGCGAGGCTGGATCGAGTTGCTCCCGCAATGCAGCGCGAACTTTGTCCGCGCCTTCGGCGGGCGGGCGCAGGCGGATGATGCCGAGCGCTGCGCCCCTGCCGACGCCGCGGCTGATCGTGATGCGCGCGACCCCGCGGATCATGTTCTGAAAGCGCGCGATATTGGCCTTCGACCAGTCCGTCTGGTTGGCGAGCGCCTTGCGATAGGCCGGGCTCTCGAGCACATCGAAGGTCGCGGTCGAGTAGAGGCTGAGATATTTCGGCTTGCCGTCATGGGCGACGTAGCGGCGGGCTTCCAGGAAGCCGTCGATGGCGACCCGTTCCTCGAGATGCTCGCGGTCGTACCAGCGATTGAATTCAGCTTCGTGCAAGCTGTCGATATCCATCGAGGTCAGCAGCATGCCTTGTCCGGCGATTGGCATCGAGTGCTCCTTTTTTGCCTGTTTTATCCGCGCAATATCGCCTGATCGCGCGGACCAGGGAAGCTGGTTCCCGGCACCGCAGACCAAGGATTGCCACAATTGCTGCAATCCTGTTCAGCACCGGTTCACAGAGGTAGCATTTCATTCGCTACACCAACTCTCGAGAAGAAAAGGGACGGCCACCATGGCACGCATTCTGTGGGCATTGATCGTCGGTCTGGTGTCGTTCGCCTCGTTTCCCGTGCATGCGCAGGATCAGGAAAAGCGTCTCGCACTTGTCGTCGGCAACGGCGCCTATGAGGCCGGCGCGTTGCAGACCGCCGCGAACGATGCCGGCCTGATCGCGCAGACCTTGCAGGCCGCCGGATTCGACGTGATCGGCGCACGCGATCTCGACGGCGAGACGCTGCGCAAATCGTTCCGCGATTTCATCCAGAAGGTGCAGGAGGCGGGGCCCAATGCTGTCGCCTTTGTCTATCTCGCCGGCTACGGCGTGCAGCTCACGGGCGAGAACTACTTCGTGCCGGTCGACGCCAAGATTGCCCGCGACACCGACGTGCCGGTCGAGGCGATCCGCATCTCCGACTACAGCCACCAACTCTCGGCGCTGCCGATCAAGGCCGGCGTGATCGTGCTCGATGCGGCGCGCAGCAATCCGTTCGCCAAGGAAGGCCAGCCGCTGGCCGGCGGTCTTGCGCTGGTCGATCCCGATCAGAAGATGCTGATTGGCTTCAACTCGGCGCCCGGCACCGTCGCCCCTGACGGTGCGCCGCCTTACGGGCCTTACGCGCAAGCGCTGGCGGAAATGATCCGCACCGGTGGTCTGACCTTGCCCGAGGTGTTCGACCGCGTCCGCCTGCGCGTCAACGAGATGACCAAGGGCGCCGAGATCCCGTGGGATGCGCACAAGGTCGACGCGCCCTTCATGTTCTTCGAGCGCAAGCCGGACGCCCCGCCGCAGCAGGTCGATGCCGGGCTGCGCACCAAGCCGATCCGCGATTTCCCGGCGCAGGATGCTTACGCCGCGGCGCTGGAGCGCGACACGCTGCAAGGCTATGAGGACTACCTGCAGGCCTATCCGAACGATCCGCTGGCGAGGCGCGTGCGTGCGATCGTGGCGGCGCGGCGCGAGGCGATCACCTGGCGGCGCACGTACAATGCCGACACGCCTGATGCGTACTGGTCGTACCTGCGGCGTTATCCGCGCGGGCCGCATGCATACGACGCCCGGCGCCGGCTCGCCTATCTGTCGGCCGCGCTCGAGCCGCCGCCGCAGTTCTCCGTGCTCGACTATGACGTGCCGCCGCCGCCGCCCGACGAGGTCGTCTATGTCGACCGTCCGGTGCTGTACTACAGCGATCCGGTGTTCGACTTCGCGCCGCCCCCGCCGCCGCCGGTGGTCTTCCTGCCACCGCCGCCGCCGGACTTCGTCGTGCTGCCGCCACCGCCGCCGCCGATCGGCCTGTACGTGCTGCCGACGCCGATGTTCGTGGCGATGCCGGCCTATGTCGCCGCACCGGCCTATGTCGTGCCGCCGCAGAACAACATCGTGTTCAACAATATCCACAACACCACTGTCATCAACACGGTGATCAACAATCCCAACCCGACGCCGGCGCAGCTCCATGCGGCCGGGGTGACGGCGGCGATGGGCGGCGCGCCGGTGACGGCGGCACCGCGACTGCCGGCTGCGGCGATGCAGCGCGCCAACCTGCCGGGCGCTCCGCAAGGCGTGACGCCCGCGCAAGGTGCGGCGATGGGAGCTCCACGCGCCGCACCAAACGCTGCCGCGGCACCGAACGCTGCTGCCACTCCGAATGCTGCCGCCGCCCCGAATGCGATGGGCGCGCCGGGCACACCGGGTGCGCACACCCTGCCGGGCGCAAAGAATGGACCGCCGCTGCCGCAGTCGGCGACCGCACCAGCCAATGCCATGCAGCATGGCGCTGTGCCGCCGGGAGCCGCACAACCCGGCGCCGCGCAACCGGGGGCAAAGCCGAATACGGTGGTGCCAGGCAAGCCGGCGACCGCGATGGCGCCTGCCAATGCACAGCCTGCTCCTCCGGCCAAACCCGGTGCCGCCCCGGCGACAAACGCGCCGGCGTCGCCCGCGGCCGCCGGCAAGCCGGGCGCGCAACCGCTCTCGCATGCCGCGACCGCGCCGACCGCAAACGTGAAGCCCTCGGCGCCGCCGTCACCGGCGAACCGCGCGATGTCGACACGGCCGACCACGGCCGCGCGCCCGGCACCTGCGCGTGCCGCAGTGTCGCCGCCGCCGGTCTCCCGGCCCGCGCCGGCGCATGCGGCAGCTCCGCCAGTCCATGCCGTAGCTCCGCCAGTGCGGGCTGCGGCTCCGCCGCCGCGGCCGGTTGCCCCGCCACCTCGTGCTGCGGCTTTGCCGCCGCGTCCGGCCCCGGCACCGGCTCCGCGCGCCGCGCCGCCGCCACGGCCGGCGATGCAGGTGCAACACGCAGCGCCGCCACCGCGGATGGCGGCGCCGCCAAGGCCCACGGCCGCGCCACGGGCAGCGCCGGCATGTCCTCCCGGCAAGTGCAAACATTGAGGGAAGCAAGGGAGCCGGTCGAGTTCTTTACCGGCTCCTGATGTCGAAGGTGTTCCTGCGGCGGCTTAGCCCTTGGCGGCGAGGTCGGCGATCGCCTTCATCACGGCGTTGCGGATGCCGGGATCATAGAGGATATGGCCTGCGCCATCGACGATGCGGACCTCGCTGCCCGGCCAGCGCGCAGCGAGCGCGTACGATGTCGCTGGCGGGCACAATAGATCGTAGCGGCCCTGCACCAGGATGCCGGGAATGCCGGCGAGCCTGCCGGCCTCGTCCATCAATTGATGCGGCCGCATGAAGCAATCTTTGGCGAAGTAGTGCGCCTCCATGAACGGCGTCGAGGGCAGGGCGCCTGAGGCCTTGAGGTCGAGCCGCGTCTGCTTCGGTGTGTGCTCCGACAGCGCGCGTTCGGTGTCGTGCCAGGCGCGCGCGGCCGGCGCATGCACGGCGGCGTCGGGATCGAGGATGCGGCGATAATAGGCCGCAAGCGGCGATGCACGCTCGCTCTCGGGCAGGAAGTTGAGGAAGTCCTCGGAGAGGGCAGGATAGAAGCGCGGCAAGGCGCGCAGGAAAACGTCGTCCAGCTCCTCGGCTGTGCCGAGAAACGTCGCGCGCAGCACCAGCCCGCTGACCCGCTCGGGATGGGCCTGTGCATAGGCCAGCGCCAGCGTCGCGCCCCAGGAGCCGCCGACCACCATCCAGCGCGCGAAGCCGAACCGCTCGCGGATCTTCTCCATGTCCGCGATCATGTGCTGCGTCGTGTTGTTGTCGCGGCTGCCTTTCGGCCGGCTGCGACCGCAACCGCGCTGGTCGAACAGCACGGCGTGAAAGCGCTCGGGATCGAACAGCCGGCGATGATCGGGCTGGCAGCCGCTGCCGGGGCCGCCATGCAGATAGACCGCGGGAATGCCGCCCTCGCGCCCGACGCTCTCGACATGGAGATCGTGGCCATCGCCGACGTCGAGCCATTCCGACGTCAGCGGCGCAAAGGGATCGGCACGCCTCGCGGCCTTGCCGACATCGGCGTCAGGCGCCATTGCGCTTGTCCTGGGATTCGTTCCGGGGTTCGTCCGTCTCCAGCGTGCCGCCGGCGAAGTTACGATACAGGAAGCGGTTCTGCGTGCCGGCGGATTCCCGCTCGGCCTGCTTGAAGATCTCCTCGTGTCGCGGCGACAGCGCGCAGGCCGGGTCGGTGTTGCCGGCATCGCCGGTCAGCGCAAAGGCCTGGCAGCGGCAACCGCCGTAATCGACCTCGCGGAATTCGCAACTCTTGCACGGCTCCGGCATCCAGCCTGTGCCGCGATAGCGGTTGAAGGCCTCCGAGTTCTGCCAGATCCAGGCGATCGAATGGTTCGAGCGCACCGACTCGAATTCGAGCCCGGTGATGCTCTCGGCGGCGTGGCACGGCAGCACCTTGCCGGCCGGCGAGATGTTGAAGAACTGGCGGCCCCAGCCGC
Organism: Bradyrhizobium sp. UFLA01-814; assembly: GCF_046718885.1. NCBI lineage: Bacteria > Pseudomonadati > Pseudomonadota > Alphaproteobacteria > Hyphomicrobiales > Nitrobacteraceae > Bradyrhizobium > Bradyrhizobium sp. UFLA01-814. The sequence continues at coordinate 9,830 of NZ_JAQOSR010000151.1, forward strand.
CCATGCATTTCTTCGGCCGCAGCGCGTAGTAATCCGGCACCACATAGTCGATCGCGAGCGTGCCCTTCAGGCGCACCTGGGCTTCCTCGACGATGCGGCTGGTCTCCTCGATCTGCGCGATCGTCGGCATCAGCGCGGCGCGGTTCTTCAGCGCCCAGCCGTAATACTGCACGTTGGCGACCTCGAGCCGGTCGGCGTCGAGGTCGACCGCCATCTGGATGATGTCGGGCAGCTGATGCAGGTTCTGCCGGTGCATCACGGCATTCACCGTAAGCGGCATGTCGAGCTCGCGCGTCCATTTCGCGACTTCGAGCTTCTTGCGATGCGCATCCTTCAGACCTGCGACGCGGTCCGCCACAACGGGCTCATTACCCTGGAAGCTGATCTGCACATGGCTGAGGCCGGCGTCGGCCAGCGCCGAAAGCTTGTCCCTGGTCAGCAGCACGGCCGAGGTGATCAGGTTGGAATACAGCCCGACATCGGTCGCGTGCTGCACCAGCTCGACGATATCCTTGCGCGCGGTCGGCTCGCCGCCGGAGAAATGGACCTGCAGCACGCCGAGCTCGGCAAGCTCGCTCAGCACCTTCTTCCATTCCTCGGTGGTGAGCTCGGTCGAGCCGCGGTCGAGCTCGACCGGATTGGAGCAATAGGGACATTGCAGCGGGCAGCGGTGGGTGATCTCGAGCAGCACCGCGAGCGGGATGCCGTAGGTCTCAGCCGCCGAGCGCGTTTGCTCGAGCACCGCGAGCCCGTCGGTTGGGCCTGCTGTCGTTGTCTTGTTGTCGGCGAGCGTGTCACTCATGCTGTGCTCTCGCGCGCTTCGGTGAGAAAGCCCTTGTCGGCCAGATCCTGCAACATGGCGATCACGTCGGTTGCGATCGCCTCGCGCGGGGCGGCATATTTCTCCGCGAGCTGGTCCACCATCGCGGCGACGCTGCGCACGCCGTCACAGAGTTGCAGCACCTCGACCGCGATGTCATCCGGCGCCAGCACGCGCTCCGGCGCCAGGATCACCCAGACCTGCCGCGTCTCGTCGAATTTCAGCTTGGTGTGGCGCGGCAGTTTCGGCCGGCTGGTCTCGCTGACGCTGATGTTGCGGCTGGCCATGATCGTGTCCCTAACCTGTCTTCGGCACGAAGGCGCCGGGCGGAATCTGGCCGTCGACATAGGCGTGATAGAGCGCGTCGAGCTGCACCCACAGCACGTTGGTCTTGAAGATCAGCGCATTGCAGACCGCCTCGCGCTCGGCCGGCGTCCTGGCGTGCTGCTTGACGTAGTCGAGCGCGAAGCCGGCGTCGCGCGGCGCCTGGGTCAGGCGGCGGCTGAAATAGCTCATGATGTCGGGGTTGACGAAGTCGTAGTGCTTCAGCATCCCCGAGATGCGCTCCTCGTGCAGGTTCGGCGCGAACAATTCGGTGAGCGAGGAGGCGATCGCCTCCAGTGGGGTGCGGTCGCGGCAGAAATGCACATAGGCTTCGACCGCAAAGCGCGTCGCCGGCAAGATGCCTTCGGTGGACTCCACATAGGCGGTATCCAGCCCGAGGCCTTCGGTCAGCTTCAGCCAGCGCTCGATGCCGCCTTCATTGCCGAGATCGCCGTCGTGATCCTCGATGCGGTGGCGCCATTCGATCCTTGTGTTGCGGTCGCGGAAGCGCGAGATCACCATCGCGTCCTTCAGCGGGATTGTGCTCTGGTAGTAATAGCGGTTCAGCGCCCAGGCCTGGACCTGGCCCTTGTTGAGCTTGCCACCGTGCAGCAGGCGGTGGAACGGGTGCAGGCTATGATAGCGCGTGGCACCGATCGTGCGCAGCGTTGCCTCCATCTCCTCGGCACTGTCGAGCGTGATGCCCTTGCCGATCGAGAGCGCGGTCATTCCGGTGGTAGGCACGACATTCACAGCATGATCTCCGTTCCGTCGGAGGGAATCTGCCAGCCCGCCTGTTCGGCCGCCTTGCGTTCGGCCGAGGTCCCAAGCAGCGCCGGGTTGGAGTTGTTGATATGCAAAAACACTTTTCGTCCGATGTCGAGCCCGGCGAGGCTTGAGATCGCGCCGTGATCGCCCGACATCGCGATATGGCCCATGCCCTGACCGGTCTTGTTGCCAAGCCCCGCCGCGATCAGCTCGTCGTCGCGCCACACCGTGCCGTCGAAGAACACCAGGGGGGCGCCCTTGAGCCGTGATTTCAGGTCGTCTGTCACCCGGGCGCAGGCGGCCACAAAGTAGAAGTATTTGCCGCTGCGCTTGTCCGCAATACGCAGGCCGAGCGTATCGCCGACGCCGTCGGCGCCCGCCGGATGCGCCTTGCCCTCGAGATACCACGCGCCCTTGCCGGGAACCTCGAACGGCAGCACCTCGAGCCCGGACGGCGATCCGTCGGGCAGGGCCGGTTCGAAGGCCTGGTCGACCGCGATCGGCCGGCGGTCGACGTTCTTGTCGCTTAGCACGTTGAAGATGCTGTTCGAGCGCAGGATCGCAAGCACCCGCTCATGCGCGTAGATCGTGAACGGCGAGCCCTCACGCATCGACAATAGCCCGGCGACCGCGTCGATCTCGCCATTGGTGAGGATGACGCCCGCGATCGGGCTGTGGCGCAGTGCGCCGTGCTTCGGATGCAGCTGCGGCGTGGCAATCAACTGCTGGCGCAGATCCGGGGACGCATTGACCAGGAACCAGTGCACGCCGTCGCCGCTGACGGCGATCGAGGCTTGCGTGCTCTGCAGTTCGGGGTGGTCGCTTCGCGCCGTCCTGCAGACGGCGCAGCCGCAGTTCCACTGCGGAACGCCGCCACCCGCCGCGGCACCCAGGACGACGACACGAAACATGATCCGTCCCCTGGAGAAGCTTGGCCTGGAGAAGTTTTGTTGGACCCAGAAACGTTACGAGGTGGACTCCGGATTTGAAACACACTCCCTTGCTCGGGAGCGCGTTACGCCCGGATGTCCACCTGCGCTAAAACGCTAAACGTGTATGGGGCGCTGCCGCTTACTTGCGGGTTGCGCACATATACATGTTGATTTCCATGCCGACCGACACTTCCACGATCTTCGGTGCTTTCCAGGCCATTTGGCTCTCCTTGTTGCAACCGGACGAACTTTCCGCCCTGCAGAGTAAACTACTGTGGTTGGAAAAGTTCGCCAGTTAAATTTTCTGTAAGGTGCCGCCTCGAAGGGGATGTTGCACTGCGGCAAGTAAATCTTGCCCACTCACAAATTTGTGCGCGCGTTTCCCGTCAAAAGCCCGTGGCATCAGACCTTTTTCCTGTTGTTCGCCACACGGTGAATGGTGATCTTGGAATAAGTAAACAGGGCCCTGCGGTCCTCCGAAGGTCCTGTGACGATCCTGTGCTCTCCCCTGACGGGAAGCGACTAACCGAGCCGAGTTCAGCCGATGCCACGCTATTTCTTCAATACCCGTATCGGCGACGAGCTGATCTCCGATCCCGACGGCGAAATCCTGCGGGATCCGGATCGCGCGTGGGAGATGGCGCGCGCGATGATTCGCGAACTGCTCAAGACCGAGGGCGCCGACGGCGCACTGCTCAGCGCCGTGATCGAGGTGACGGACGATGAGGGCGAGATCGTTCTGGAGTTTCCATTCACGGAGGCGATTCTCGATCGCCCGGACCGCTCGATGACAAGGCACTGACGCGCGCTGGCCCGCCGCGTGGCCCACAACCATGCGTTGGCCGATGCCAGCATGTTTCCGATTGCAATTGTCCGGACAAATTCACAAGACTATGAACGGAAAGCCGAACGGCGCCGGGCGACGTCAATGGCGCAATCAACAACGGCTTCCACCCAGGGGAGATCATCATGAAAAAACACTCGTTCGCACCGCGCAGCCTGCTGCTCGCGGGGGCCATGCTCGGGGCGTTCACGCTCTCTGCTGCGGCGCAACAGCCGGCCGCGCCGGCGGCAGGTGCCGCCGCCGCCCAGCCGCTGCCGCCGGGCTCGCCCTTGCTCGGGCGTCCCGACAATGAAGCCGCCGCCAAGCTCGCGCCGGTGGCGCCGCCGCCGCTGCCGTCCGCGCCCGACAAGCTTCCGCTCGCCAAGCTCAAGGCGCCGGCCGGCTTCAATGTCGAGATCTATGCGGCCGGCATGGCCAATGCGCGCTCGCTGGCGCTCGGCGACAAGGGCACGGTGTTCGTCGGCAGCCGGCTCGTCGACAAGGTCTATGCGATCGTCAACAAGGACGGCAAGCGCTCGGTCAAGGTGATCGCCTCCGGCCTCTATCGTCCGAACGGCGTCGCCTTCAAGGACGGCACGCTCTACATCGCCGAGCTCTCGAAGGTCTCCAAGATCGACAAGATCGAGGACAATCTGGACAACCCGCCGAAGCCCACCGTCATCTACGACAAGCTGCCGAAGGACGAGGCGCATGGCTGGAAGTTCATCGCCGTCGGTCCCGACAACAAGCTTTATGTTCCGGTCGGACAGCCCGGCAACAACGTGCTGCATGACGCCGACCACGGCCAGATCCGCCGCATGAATCTCGATGGCTCCGGCGCCGAGGTCTACGCGCTTGGCGTGCGCAACACGGTCGGCTTCGACTGGAATCCCGAGAACAAGCAGATGTACTTCACCGACAACGGCCGCGACTGGCTGTCGGAGACGGTGCCGGAAGACGAGCTCAACCGCATCGCCAAGGCGGGCGAGGATTTCGGCGCGCCGTACTGCTACCAGGGCAACATCATCGACCAGGAGCTCGGCTGGGGCAAGAACTGCAAGGATTACACCGCGCCGGTCGGCCTGATGGGCCCGCATACCGCTTCGCTCGGCATGCGCTTCTACACCGGAAGCCAGTTCCCGAAGACCTACAAGAACGTCATCTTTGTCGCGCGTCACGGCTCCTGGAACAAGTCGCAGAAGCAGGGTGGTGACGTGGTCGCCGTCAGGCTGAACAAGGACGGCACGGTGAAGTCGATGGAGCCGTTCCTGACCGGCTTCCTCGAGGACAACAAGTATGTCGGCCGCCCGGTCGACGTCATGCTGCTGAAGGACGGCTCGCTGCTGGTCTCCGACGACTGGAACGGCGCAGTCTATCGCGTCAGCTACGGCAAGCCGAAGGTCGCCAATCAGTAAGTATCAATCGTCGTCATTGCGAGCGAAGCGAAGCAATCCATACCGCCACTTGCGGAGCTATGGATTGCTTCGTCGCTTCGCTCCTCGCAATGACGGAATATGTCGGGAGTGGCCAATGCACAAAACCATCATCGCAGTCCTGGCGCTGGCCGCTTTCAGCTTCTCCGCAAATGCCGAGACCATCCAGGAGCGCGCCGCGGCGTGCTTTGCCTGCCATGGCGAGCATGGCACGTCGGAAACCGAGAACACGCCGTCGCTCGGCGGTCAGACGGCGCCCTATGCGCTGATCCAGCTCTTCATGTTCCGCGAAAAGCTGCGGGTGTTCGACCCGATGAACGAGATGGCGAAGCCGCTGACCGATGACGATTTGCGAAGCTTCTCGGATTTCATCGCGACCTTGCCGAAGCCCACGCCGCCCGCTGACGCCGGCGATCCTGCGCGGATGGCGCGTGGCCAGACGCTGGCGCAGCAGAACCGCTGCAACAGCTGCCACAACACCGATTTCTCCGGCAAGGACAACGTCCCGCGCATCGCCAACCAGCGCGAGGACTACCTCGCCAAGACGCTGGCCGAATACAAGGACAACAGCCGCCACGGCTATGACGCCACCATGGCGGACGTGATGCAGACGGTCACCAAGGAGCAGATCGGCGACCTTGCCTATTACATCGCGCATGTCCGCTGAAACATCGGGCGGCGGGCCGCTGGTCATGTTCTCCGCGCGGCGCTAAAACGCAGCGTCACACGGAGTTGCACATGCAGGATATTTGGCGTCTGTCGGCGGCCGAGCTCGCCAGCCTCATCAAATCGAAGAAGGTGTCGGCGAAGGAGGCGGCGGAGGCCGGGCTCGCCCGGCTCGACGCGGTCAACCCGAAGCTCAACGCGGTGGTCGACCACCGGCCGGACGACGTGCTGGCGCAGGCCGCCAAGGTCGATGCGGCTATTGCGCGCGGCGAGGCGGTGGGGCCGCTTGCCGGTGTGCCCGTCACCATCAAGGTCAATGTCGACCAGGAGGGCTACGCCACCACCAACGGGTTGAAGGCGCAGCGCGACGTCATCGCCAAGGTCGACAATCCGGTGGTCGCCAATCTGCGCAAGGCCGGCGCGGTGCTGCTCGGCCGCACCAACTGTCCGGCGGTCTCCTATCGCTGGTTCACCACCAACCTCATTCACGGCGACACCAAGAATCCGCGCGATCCCGGTATCACCCCGGGCGGCTCGTCCGGCGGCGCGGGCTCCGCCGTCGCGGCCGGCATCGGCCACATCGCGCACGGCACCGATATCGCCGGCTCGGTGCGCTATCCGGCCTATGCCTGCGGCGTGCACGGCCTGCGGCCGAGCATGGGCCGCATCCCGGCCTTCAACGCCGCATTGCCGGAGCGTCCGATCGGCCCGCAGATCAGCGCGGTGTCGGGCCCACTGGCGCGCACCGTCAACGATCTGCGCATCTCGCTCGCGGCGATGTCGGCGCCTGACTATCGCGATCCCTGGTATGCGCCGGTGCCGCTCGAGGGACCACCACGCGAGAAGCGCGTTGCGATGTGCCTCAATCCCGACGGCCTCAACCCGGTGCCGGAAGTGGTCGCCGCGGTCGCCGACGCCGGCAAGCGATTGCGAGAGGCTGGCTGGATCGTCGAGGAGATCGCCGACACGCCGTCCTTGCGCGAGGCGGCCGAGATCCAGACCCGGCTCTGGCTCGGCGACGGCTATGAGGCCCAGCTCGCATTCGCGGAGCGCGAGGGCGATCCCGGCGCGCTGGCCTGCCTGCGCGGCGTCCGCTCAAGAGTGCATCCGTTCGATTTGTCGCAGGCACTGACCCGCCGCGCGACGCTGACCCGCGAATGGTTCGCCTTCCTCGACAAATATCCGGTGCTGCTGATGCCGGTGTCCGGCGAGCTGCCGTTCCCCGACCATCTCGACCGCAAGGACGAGGCGTCGTTCGCGCGGGTGTGGCACGCGCAGCTGCCGCAGATCGCGATCCCGTTCATGGGGCTTCCTGGGCTCGTCGTCTCCACGGGCCTCGTCGGGCGGATTCCGGTCGGCGTGCAGCTGGTGGCCGGACGCTACCGCGAGGACCTCTGCCTTGCCGCGGGCGAGGCCGTCGAGGCCGGCGGCACGCCGTCGTCGCCGATCGATCCGGTCAATTGAGATGGCGACCGTTTACGATTTCACCGCCAAGTCGCTCGCCGGCGACGAGGTGCCGCTGCAGCGGTTCGAGGGCCAGGTGCTGCTGATCGTGAACACGGCGAGCGCCTGCGGGTTCACGCCGCAATACAAGGGCCTGCAGGAGCTGCACGCCGGCCTTTCGGCGCGCGGCTTTGCCGTGCTCGGCTTCCCCTGCAACCAGTTCGGCGCGCAGGAGCCGGGCGATGCGAAGCAGATCGCCGCGTTCTGCGAGACCAACTACGCCGTGACGTTTCCAATGTTCGCCAAGATCGACGTCAATGGCAGCGGCGCGCATCCATTGTACGAACACCTGAAACGTGAGAAGTCGGGCCTGCTTGGACCCGCGATCAAATGGAACTTCACCAAGTTCCTGGTCGATCGCGCCGGCAAGGTCGTGGCGCGGCATGCGCCGACCGCCCGGCCCGAAGGATTGAAGAAGGAAATCGAGGCGCTGCTATGAGCGACGACACCAACGACCAGTTTCCCGACCGCCTCTCGGTCGATCCGAACAGCCCGTACTACAACGCGGATATTCTCGCCCGCGATGTCGGCATCCGATTCAAGGGTGCCGAGAAGACCAATGTCGAGGAGTACTGCATCAGCGAAGGCTGGGTCCGCGTCACCGCGGGCAACGCCAAGGACCGTTACGGCAATCCGCTCACCATCAAGGTGCATGGGCCGGTCGAGCCGTATTTCCGGGATAAGAAGTAGGACGCAGTCATTCCGGGGCACGCGAAGCGTGAACCCGGAATCTCGAGATTCCGGGTCTGGTGCTTGCGCACCATCCCGGAATGACGCGGCAAGTAACCTGAAAGCGAATCCCCATGTCCGTTCGCATCGTCGACGTCCGCGAGGTCACAAAACCGATCTCCTCGCCGATCCGCAATGCCTATATCGACTTCACCAAGATGACCTCGAGCCTGGTGGCCGTGGTCACCGACGTGGTGCGCGACGGCAAGCGGGTGGTCGGTTACGGCTTCAATTCCAATGGCCGTTATGGGCAGGGCGGTCTGATCCGCGAGCGCTTTGCGCCGCGCCTCAAGGAAGCTGATCCGAAATCGCTGCTCGATGCCGATGGCGGCAATCTCGATCCGGACAAGGTCTGGTCGACGCTGATGTCGAACGAGAAGCCGGGCGGCCATGGCGAGCGCTCGGTCGCGGTCGGCACCATCGACATGGCGGTGTGGGACGCGGTGGCGAAGATCGCCGGCAAGCCGCTGTTCCGGCTGCTCGCCGAGCGCCACGGGCTATCAGCCAATCCGCGCGTCTTCGTCTACGCCGCCGGCGGCTACTATTATCCTGGCAAGGATCTCGGCGCGCTGCGCAAGGAGATGCGCGGCTATCTCGACCGCGGCTACAACGTCGTGAAGATGAAGATCGGCGGCGCGCCGCTTGCCGAGGACCGCGAGCGCATCGAGGCGGTGCTGAAGGAGATCGGCAGCGCGGCGCAGCTCGCGGTCGACGCCAACGGCCGCTTCGATCTGGAGACCGCGATCGCCTACGCCAAGATGCTGCGGGAGTATCCGCTGTTCTGGTACGAGGAGGCCGGCGATCCGCTCGACTACGCGCTGCAGGCCGCGCTGGCCGAGTTCTATCCGGGTGCTATGGCGACCGGCGAGAACCTGTTCAGCCACCAGGATGCACGGAACCTGATCCGCTACGGCGGCATGCGGCCGGACCGCGACTGGCTGCAATTCGATTGTGCGCTGTCCTACGGGCTCTGCGAATATCAGCGGACGCTCGAGATGCTGAAGACCCACGGCTGGTCGCCGAGCCGCTGCATCCCGCATGGCGGCCACCAGATGTCGCTGAACATCGCGGCCGGCTTCGGCCTCGGCGGCAATGAGAGCTACCCCGACCTGTTCCAGCCCTATGGCGGCTTCCCGGACGGCGTGCGCGTCGAGGGTGGCCACATCGTGATGCCCGACCTTCCCGGCATTGGCTTCGAGGGCAAATCCGATCTCTACAAGGAGATGAAGGCGCTGGCGGACTAAGTCCCGGCCAGCGACTGCCGATCCGCCGGGCGCGGGGTGGGTCAGGGCTTGCTCGCAAAATATTGTGAGCGTTGCTCAATAAATTATTGAACGTTGCTCATTTCCGGATATACTCATGAGAACAGGGCGTCTTTGTCCCGGATGATCGGGAGCAGGCGCAAAAACCGGCCGTGAGGAGTGCTGCATGCCATATTCAGCAAAGGATCTCCGGGAAGCCGCAAACGCCGGAGTGATCAGCCCGGCTGATCTGGAACGGTTGCTCACTTTCCTGGCGAGCAGCGCAGGGCAGGGGGCGGCCAGTGACGCCAGCCCCGCCGCCAAGTTCGATGCCGCGCATGTGCTGTGGTACGCCGGTGCGCTCATCGTGATCGGTGCCATGGGCCTGTTCTCGACCTTGGCCTTCACCCAGATGGGCGGCAGGGCGCTGACGATATGTGCGATCGCCTACGCCACCGCTTTCACAATGGGCGGCCACTATCTCTGGCACCGGAAGAATCTGCGGGTTCCCGGCGGCCTGCTGATCGCGATCGCGGTCTCGATGGCGCCGCTCGCGGTCTACGGCATCCAGGACGAGCTTGGCTGGTGGGGCAAGTTCGGCAAGCCGGGAACCGTGCAGGACTTCTACGTCTGGGTGAAGGGCAGCTGGATCTTCATGGAGATTGCGACGATCGCCGCCGGCATCGTCGCGCTGCGCTACTACCGCTTCGCCTTCATCGTCGCGATCATCTCGGTCGCGCTGTGGTTCATGTCGATGGATCTGGCGCCGTGGTTCAGCGGCATGGCTCACGCCGATTTCGAGATGCGCCGCAGGGTATCGATCTGGTTCGGGCTTGCCGTGCTCGCGGTGGCCTGGATCGTGGACTATCGCAGCCGCAACGGCGACTTTGCGTTCTGGCTGCATTTGTTCGGCCTGATGGCGTTCTGGGGCGGAATTAGCGCGTCCGAAGGCTCAACCGAATTGAGCAAGGCGGTGTATTGCCTGCTCAATGTCGGCCTGATCGTGATCGCCGTGATCTTGATGCGGCGCGCCTATGCGGTGTTCGGCGCGTTCGGCATCTGTCTCTATCTCGGCCATCTCGCCGACGTCGTGTTCAAGGACTCGCTGTGGTTTCCGTTCTCGCTGTCGCTGATCGGCATTGCCATGATCGCCGCAGGCCTGCTCTACCATCGCAACGAGCGTGCGATCACCGGCTGGATCGACGCGCATCTGCCGGCGGGGCTGCGTCCGCGGTCCGCAACCGCGTGACCGAGACGTCCTGATCGTTTTAGAACCGCTACAATCTGGAATCGCTACAAGAAGTGCGGCGCGCGAGTGCCGCTCTTCTTTTCTCGGCGCAAATCCGGAAGCCGACAGAAACCATTCGCATCCTTGACTTTTCCAATGCTGCGCTCGCCGCGAGCTGTACCCCCGTCCATTCGTCGCGATTTTATTCCGTCGTCACGCAAAAATTTTCTCGCGCCCGTCGTCTGGACGCACAGCGCCTCACCTCTCTAGAGGACGGCGCATCGCCTTCAGCGAAGGCGAGAGTTGCTTGGGGACGACGTCATGACATCAAGATCACAAGGCCATCGTCGCACTGTCTTGCTTGCGCTGCTCACGGCGAGCTATCTCGCGCTGAGCGTTCCGCTCGCAACATCTGCTGCGCGCGCGCAATCGGCGCCGACGCAGGCCGGCGCATCGTCGCTGCCGCCAGTGACTGTCACTCCGCCGGCCACGCAACGCCGCCGCAGCGCGCCGAAGGCCGCGCGCAACTCGGCCACCGCACGAGGCCGCCGCACCCAGACGGCGCGGCGGATCGCGCCTGCGGCGGCAGCAAAACCCTTCGCGGAATCGCAGGACGCCCGCACCGGCACATCGGGCTATTTCGCCAACAGCACGTCGGTTGCGACCAGGACCAACACCGCCATCGTCAACATCCCGCAATCGCTCAACGTGATCACGCGGGAGCAGATCCGCGACCAGAACTACCAGGGCCTCACCGACGTCACCCGCTACGTCCCCGGCGTTGCCGTGCACCAGGGCGAGGGCAATCGCGACGAGCTCGTGATCCGCGGCGTCGATTCCAGCGCCAACTTCTTCGTCAACGGCTTTCGCGACGATGTGCAGTATTTCCGCGACATGTACAACGCCCAGAGCATCGAGGTGCTGAAGGGGCCGAGCGCGCTGACCTTCGGCCGTGGCGCCGGCGGCGGCCTGCTCAATCGCACCCTCAAGGAGGCCGACGGCAACCGCGTCTACGAGGCGACGGCGCAGACCGGCTCGTGGGGCGATCGCCGCGTCAGCCTCGATGCCGGACAGGCGATCAACGACAACGTCGCGGCAAGGCTCAACGTGTTCTACGAGGGTGCCGATGCCTTCCGCGATTTCAATCATCTGGAGCGCTACGGCATCAATCCGACGGTGACGCTGAAGCCCGACGACAACACCAAAATCAAACTGAGCTATGAATACTTCCACGACGGGCGCACCGCCGATCGCGGCAATCCCTCGCAGGGGCTGCCGGGCGGCGCGACCCGCTTCAACCCGACCACGCCGTTCGCGCCGAACGGCGACTTCTCGACCTTCTTCGGCAGCCCAAGCCTGAACACTGCGCAGGCGACGGTGCAGACCGGCATGGCCATTATCGAGCACGATTTCGAGAACGGGCTTACGGTGCGCAACGGCACCATCGCCGCCGACTACCAGAAGTTCTATCAGAACGTCTATCCGACCGGCGGCCCGCTCGCCGGCGCGGTCAATCCCGCCGACACGGCGGTCAATCTCGGTGCCTACCAGCACACGACGAACCGCGACAATGTCTTCAACCAGACCGATTTCACCTACAAGACCTGGACCGGGCCGCTGTTCCACACCGTCGGCTTCGGCACCGAGTTCGGCCGGCAGACCGGCGTCGACATCCGCAACACCGGCGTGTTCCCGAACGGCACCAACACCATCGTGCAGAACCCGTTCGCGCCGACCTATTTCGGCCCGGTGACGTTTCTTCACCACTTCACCGGCACCAACAGCGACGGCGTCACCACGCCCGATTCGAACAGCCGCTATGCGCTGAACATTCAGTCCGGCTATCTCAGGGACACCATCGAGATTTCGCGCGCCGTGCAGATCATCGCCGGCGCGCGGTTCGATCGCTACGACATGTCGGCCACCGACATGAACACCAACATCAATCGCAATCGCGTCGACAATCTGGTGTCGCCGCAGGGCGCCCTCATCATCAAGCCGATCGATTCGATGTCGGTCTACACCGCCTACAGCATCTCCTTCCTGCCGGCCTCGGGCGACCAGTTCAGCGCGCTAAACGACGGCACCCTGATCCTGCAGCCGCAGCGCTTCGAGAATGTCGAGCTCGGCATGAAATGGAACATCAACCCGAAGCTGCTGTTCTCGACCGCGGTCTACAATCTGAACCGCACCAACCAGCCGATCGCCGATGGCAACAATCCCGGCTTCTTCTTTCCCTCCGGCAGCACGCTCACACGAGGCGTCGAGGCGAGCCTGACCGGCTATGTCACCGAGCAGTGGCAGTCGTCGCTCGCCTATGCCTACACCGATGCGAAGATCACCGGTGCGACCTCGGCGACCGTCGTGCCCGGCAACCGCGTTCAGCTGGTGCCGTACAATCAGTTTGCCTGGTGGAATAAGTATCAGTTCACGCCGATGTGGGCCGCCGCGCTCGGCGTGATCTATTTCGGCGATTCCTTCGCCTCGTCCGACGACACGGTGCGGCTGCCGAGCTTCGTGCGCTTCGACGCGGCGGTCTATGCCAAGATCGACGAGACCTGGCGCGCTCAGCTCAACGTCGAGAACATTTTTGACAAGGGCTATTGGGCGTCCGCCGACGGCAACAATAACATCTCACCGGGGCAGGGCCGCACGGTAAGGCTGATGGCAAGGGCGAGGTTTTAGGGGCGGCCATGATGAATGCGGGGATGACGGTGTGAGAATTGTAGCGAGCGGCCTCCCACGCCGTCGTCCTGGCGAAAGCCAGGACCCATATGTGGACGGCCCCCGTGGCACAAGAGCTGTTTGGTGAGATCGGATCGC
>NZ_JAQOSR010000152.1:0-22691 GCF_046718885.1 Bradyrhizobium sp. UFLA01-814
CAGCCAGCATGGTGAATCAGAAACACACTGATTTGGGAATCCCAAATCGATTCAACCTAAACCCATCCCGCTTTAGCTGCGCGCCGCGAACGGCGCGCAATTCCAGCATTGAAGGCACGACCGGAATCCGCTGCGGCGCGTTCGCCGCAGCGGATTTCGCTTGACCATGCGTCATCGGTTATATAACACATACGTTATATAACCGAACGAGATCAAGCATGGCCAACCTCGATGCCGCCTTTTCCGCGCTCGCCGACCCGACTCGCCGGGCGATCCTGGCGCGTCTCGCGCTGGGCGAGGCAACTGTGATGGAACTGGTCGAGCCGTTCGACATGACCCAGCCCGCGATTTCCCGCCATCTCAAGGTGCTCGAGGGCGCGGGCCTGATCGTCCGGCGCATCGAGGGCACCAAGCGGCCGTGCCGGCTGGCGCCATCAGCGGTTGCCGAGATCGATCAATGGCTCGGCATGCTGCGCCGCGCGCTGGAAACCAATTACGACCGGCTGGACGGCGTGCTGGCCGCAATGAAGCCTGAGCAGTGAAGGGTATCCCCATGAGCAAGTTGACGCTGAAGACCGAAGGCGACCGCTATGTCGTCGTGACCAGGCGCTTCGTCGCGCCGCCCGAGGCGGTGTATCGCGCGCATACCGAGCCGGAGCTGTTGCAGAAATGGCTGCTCGGTCCCGACGGCTGGACCATGCCGGTCTGCATCAGCGAGGCGAAGCCCGGCGGCCGGATTCGCTACGAATGGACCGACGGCAAGGGCGGCGGCTTCCATCTGACCGGCGAATATCTCGCACTCGAGCCGTTCAGCCGCATCGTGCATGTCGAGCGCATGCATCTGCCGGATCCGACGCCGGACAATCACGTCGAGACGCGCTTCGCGCCCGACGGCGACGGCACCTTGATGACGATGCGGATGACGCTGCCGGATGCCGAAACGCGCGCGGCGATGCTCGCGACTGGCATGGAGCACGGCATGGAAGACAGCTATGCTCGGCTCGACCGCATGAGCTGAACGTGACTGACGTGAGGGACAATGCGCGACCGTTTCCTGACGGGCCTGATTGGCTATCCGATCGCGCATTCGGCGGCGCCTGCGATGCACGAAGCAGCCGCTGCAGCGCTCGGCGTCCGCTGTCACTACCAGCTGATCGAGGTCGAGGGCGCCGGCCGCGACGATCTGCGTGCGATGCTTGAGGGCATCAGGCGGCTCGGCTTTGCCGACGTCAACGTCACCTTTCCCTACAAGGAGGCGGTCGTCGAACTGCTCGACGACCTCGCACCCGATGCGCGCGCGATCGGCGCGGTCAACACCATCGTCGCCGATGGTGCGCGGCTGGTCGGGCACAACACCGACGCGTCAGGTTTTGTGCGTGCGATCGCGCCGCTGCTTGCATCAGCGCCGCGCGGCCCGATCGCGCTGATCGGTGCCGGCGGCGTCGGCAAGGCGATCGCCTTCGCGCTCGCCGGCCTCGGCGTCGGTGAACTCCGCGTCTTCGACGCCGATGCCGCGAAGGTCGCGCGGCTGGCCGGTCAGTTGGCCGGCCGTCATGCGGTCCGTGGTGTCGCCAGCGTCGAGGGCGCGGTCGACGGCGCGACCGGCGTCGTCAATGCAACGCCGTTCGGCATGCTGCCGAACCGCGACAGTCCCGTGCCGGAGAGCTTGTTGCATTCGTCGATGTGGGTCGCCGACGCCGTCTATACGCCGCTGTGGACGCCGTTGCTGTTGGCGGCCAAGGCAAAGGGCGCCAAAGTCCTGACCGGGCGCGATCTCGCGATCTACGCAGCAGCGGACGCGTTCGAATTGTTCACGACGATGATGCCTTCGACTGATGTCATGGCAAATGCGTTCGACGCGGTGATGGCCGCACGCTACTCTCCGCCCGCCTGAAGGGCGGAGACATCAAATGACAAAAATCAGGATCGGGCTGGCCGGCTGCGGCTTCGTGTCGGAGCTGCACATGGTTGCCTACCGGCGCGTCTATGGCGTCGACGTCGAGGTGAGGGCGGTCGCGGCGCGCGGCGATCATGTCAATGCGTTCGCCCGCAAGCACGCAATCCCGAATGCCTGTCGCAGCTTTGCCGAGCTGATCGCCGACGCTGATATCGACGTCATCGACATCTGCACGCCGCCCAATCTGCATGCTGGGATGATCGTCGAGGCGATGCAGGCCGGCAAGCACGTGATCTGCGAGAAGCCGTTCAGCGGTTATTTCGGCCGCGACGGCGACAAGGCGCCGATCGGCAAGCATGTGCCCAAAGCGCTGATGTACCAGCGGGTGATGGAGGAGATGGAGGTGACCCGTGCCGCGATCGAGCGAAGCGGACAACTCTTCATGTATGCCGAGGACTGGATCTACGCGCCGGCGGTGACCAAGACCGCGGAGATCATCCGCGCCACCGGCGACAAGATCCTGTTCATGAAGGGCGAGGAGAGCCATTCCGGCTCGCATGCCGCGCATGCCGCCGAGTGGGCGATGACCGGCGGCGGCTCGCTGATCCGGATGGGCTGTCATCCCCTGTCGGCGGTGCTCTATCTCAAGCAGGTCGAGGCGAAAGCACGCGGCGAGACCATCACGGTCGCCAGCGTCACCTGCGACGTCGGCAATGTCACCGCCGGCCTCAAGCCGGAGGAGCGCGCCTACATCAAGGCCAATCCCGTCGATGTCGAGGATTGGGGCACGCTGACCGCAACCTTCTCCGACGGCACCAAGGCCACGGTGTTTTCGGGCGACATGATCATGGGCGGCGTACGCAATTTGATCGAGACCTATACGAGCGGCGGCTCGCTGTTCGCCAACATCACCCCGAACACGCATCTGACCAGCTACCAGACCTCCGAGGAGAAGCTCGCCTCGGTCTACATCACCGAAAAGGTCGATCGCAAAACCGGCTGGCAGTATGTCTGCCTCGAGGAGGAATGGACCCGCGGCTACCTGCAGGAGATCCAGGACTTCATGGAATGCGTGGCGACCGGGCGGCAGCCGCTCGCCGACCTCGCGCTGGCGTATGAGACGACCAAGGTGAACTACGCCGGCTATTGGGCGGCGGATGAGGGCAGGCGGGTGGTACTGTAGGCTAAGGACAACAGCGGGCTTGCTCTCGTCTCGCTTGCCCATGCCAGATCCGTCATCCTGAGGCGCGAGCGGAGCGAGCCTCGAAGGGTGCGCGGCCCCGCTGCTGGCCGTCGATCCTTCGAGACGCGGCCAAGAGGCCGCTCCTCAGGATGACGGACTGAGCTCCCAGCATGCTGCAAGAGGCCGAAATCTACGCCGCGTACACCGAGCCCTTCGGCAGCGGGAACACCGGATCCTGCGTGCGGATATTGGTCGGCCACACCACGGTGATGCGCTCGCCGGCGTTCTGCATCACGACCGGCGTCGAGCGCTCGTTCTGGCCGGACAGCGGCGTGCCCGGCGGATAGAACTTCACGCCGTAGCCCTGGATGGTGCCGCCAGTGGGAATGTCGACGTCGAGCGCCGCCTTGCGGATCGCCTCGGGATCGAAGCCGCCATACTTGTCCTTGGCGACCGGCAGCACATTGTTGAGCAGAATCCAGGCCTGGTTGAAGCCCATCGAGCAGTGCGGCGGCACTTCGGTTGCATTGGTCTTCTCGCGGTAGCGCGCGACCATGGTCTTGGTGAGGTCGCCGACGCCGGGTGCGAGCTTGGCGGGATCGAGCAGCTGCGCCGGAACGGGATCGATGTTGCAGAAATTGTCGATGTCGGCGCCGAAGGTCGCGCGCAGCTTGTCGAGCTGGCTGTAGCCGGCGCCGGCGCCGAACAGCATCTTGAACTTCAGCCCGCTCTCGCGCGCCTGGCGCAGGAACAGCGTGATGTCGGGATTGTAGCCGGCATGCGAGATCACGTCGGCCTTGGCGCGCTTCAGCTTGGTGACCAGCACCGAGAGATCGGGCGCGGACGCCGAATAGCCCTCCTTCAGCACCACCTGCAGCCCGACCTCTTTGGCGAAGGCTTCGTCCGCGGCGGCGACGCCGACGCCATAGGGCCCGTCCTCGTGGATCAGCGCCACCTTGACGTCCTTCGGCTCCATGCCGAGCTTGGCCTTGGCGTGCTCATTGATGAAGCTCGCGAAGGCCTGGCCATACTGGTCGGAATGGATCTGCGCGCGGAATACGTATTGCAGGTTCTTGTCCTTGAACACGGCGGTCGAGACCGCGGTCGTGATCCACAGGATCCGCTTCTGCTGCTCGACCTTGGCGGCGAGCGGCACCGCGTGCGAGCTTGCGAACACGCCGTTGAGGATGTCGACCTTCTCCTGGTCGATCAGGCGATTGGCCTCGTTGATCGCGACATCGGGCTTGCTCTGGGAATCGACGTTGACCGGCGCGATCTTGTATTTTCCGCCGACACCGCCCTTCTCGTTGACGAGGTCGATCGCGATCTGGGTGCCGATCGAGGAGGCGACCGAGCCGCCGGCGGCGAACGGGCCGGTCAGGTCGTAGATCACACCGATCCGGACCGTTTCGGCCTGCGCCTGTGCCCGTGTCCAATCCAAGCTGAAAGCAGCGGCGGCAGCCGCTGAAGTCTTCAGCAGCGTCCTGCGTGAAGTCGGCATCGCGTCCTCCCCTGAAACCGTCAGTTGTGTGACGGGTCTTGCTTGTTTTCGCGGAGTATTGGGAGGCGAGGTCGGAAAGTCAACGCGGCTTGCGGCTGCGGCGTCTTGCGCTTTAGGAGGGTTGGCCGCAACAAAGACTGTCGTCGCCCGGCTCGACCGGGCGACCCAGTATTCCAGAGGCCGCAGTGCTTGAGCCGATAGGCCGCGGCGTACTGGATCGCCCGGTCAAGCCGGGCGATGACACCGATAAAGCGGTGAGGGGCGCGCTATCGGACACATAGACGTTGAAACCTACTCCATCACCGCGGCATGGTCCGACGGCGCGGACTGCGAGCGCAGCGTGGCCTTGGTCGAGCCGATCATCAGCGCGAGCGGGATCGAGACCAGGATGAACAGCATCACCAGCTGGTAGTCATGCGAGAACGCGATGATCTGCGACTGCGCCGCCACCATCCTGTCGGCCATCGCGCGGCCGGCATCGGTGTTGAGGTTGATCATGCCCGATACGTCGGGCATCTGCAGCGCGTGGTTGAACGGGTTGATCTGCTCCGACAGCTTTGCGTAGATCCGCCGTCCGCCTTCCGTCAGCTGCGCGATCACGATCGAGATGCCGACCGAGCTTGCGACGTTGCGCAGCAGCGTCAGCATCGAGGTGCCGTCGGTGCGCAGATGGTTGGGCAGCGACATGAACGCCACCGTCGACAGCGGCACGAACACGAGGCCGAAGCCAAAGCCCTGAACCACGCTGACGACGATGATCTCGTTGGCCTGCGTCATGTCGGTCCAGCCGGTCATCTGGAACAGCGAGGCCGCGGTCAGCGCCAGGCCGGAGATGATCAGCGTGCGCGCCTCGATGTAGCGCATCATGCGGCCGACCAGCATCATCGCGACGAAGGTGCCGGCGCCGCGGGTCGCCAACAACAGGCCCGCGGTGATGATCGGGTAGCCGACCACGTTCTGCAGATAGGGCGAGGACAACGCCATGGTCGAATACAGCACGAGGCCCATGACAGTCATGAACACGCAGCCGCCGAGGAAGTTCTTGTCCTTGAACAGCGCGAACTGGATGAAGGGCCGGCTGGTCGTCAGCGAATGGGCGAAGAAATAGTAGAAGCCGACCGCGGAGACGATGAATTCGATCATGATCTCGTTGGATTCGAGCCAGCCGAGCTGCTCGCCGCGGTCGAGCGCGAGCTGCAGCGAACCGATTGCGACCGCGAGCGCACCGAACCCGAACCAGTCGAAGCGCAGATTGAGGTCCTGCTTGGTCTCGTCCATGAAGACCGCAAGGCCGAGCACGGTGATCGCGCCGAACGGCAGGTTGACGAAGAACACCCAGTGCCAGGAATAGGTCTCGGTCAGCCAGGCGCCGAGCGAGGGACCCATGATCGGGCCCATCATCACGCCCATGCCCCAGATCGACATCGCTTTGGCACGCTCATGCAGCGCGTAGGAGTCGAGCATCACCGCCTGCGACAGCGGCACCAGCGCCGCGCCGAACACGCCCTGCAGCAGGCGGAACAGCACCATCTGGTTGATGTCCTGCGCCAGGCCGCAGAACACCGAGGCGACCGTGAAGCCGGCCGAGCAGATGATGAAGATGCGCTTCCTGCCATAGCGGTTGGCGATCCAGCCGACCGGCGCGGTCATGATCGCGGCCGCGACGATGTAGGAGGTCAGCACCCAGTTGATCTGGTCCTGCGAGGCCGACAGCGAGCCCTGCATATAGGGCAGCGCGACGTTGGCGATCGTGGTGTCGAGCGCCTGCATGATCGTCGCGGTCATCGCGCAGATCGTCACCATGTTCCGGCGCATGCCGGGCACGGCTGATGGTGACGGTGCATTCATTCAGGTCGGTCCTGTTCGAGCGTTGGAGTCACCTCTCCCGCTTGCGGGGGAGGTCGGCGCGTAGCGCCGGGTGGGGGCTCTCTCCACAACATGACTCGTGGAGAAAGCCCCCACCCCGGCCCTCCCCCGCAAGCGGGAGAGGGGGCGCACTATCTCTGCGGTCGACTATCGACCGCTTCTTATCTCTATTCGTGGTCCGGGTGCGCCGAGGCCGGCGCCAGCCCGAGCAGGCCGGCCAGCGTGCGGCGGTGGTTGGTGTCGATCGTCGCGTAGACGCTCATGCCGGCTTTCAGCTTCTTCACGAACGGATCGTTCTCGTCGAAATAGATCCGCACCGGCACGCGCTGCACCACCTTGACGAAGTTGCCGGTCGCGTTCTGCGGCGGCAGGATCGCGAACTGCGCGCCAGTGCCGGGCGACAGCGAGCCGACCTTGCCCCTGAACTGATGGTTCGGGAACGCGTCGACGTCGAGCTCAACCGGCTGGCCGACCGCGACATAGGTGAAGTCGCTTTCCTTCGGATTGGCGTCGACCCAGGGATGGTCGACATCGATGACCGAGAACACCGGCGAGCCGGCGGCGACGAAGCGGCCGAGCTGGATCTGGTCGACCTGGGTCGCGACGCCGTCCATCGGCGCGCGCAGCACGGTGTGGTCGAGATTGCGCTGGGCGTCGTCGAGCTTGGCCTTGGCCTGGGCGTAGGGCGGGAACTGCTCGATCGGCAGGTCGATATCGCCGAGCAGCTGCGTCTTGTCCTTGGAGATCTGCTGCCTGATGTATTGCGCCAGACTCTCGGCCGTCACTTGCGCGTTCGCCGCGTTGTCGAGGTCGAGCTGCGAGCCGAAATTCTGCTTGGCCAGCGTCGACTTGCGCTCGACGTCGCGCTTCTTCAATTCGATGCTCTGCTGGGCGAATTCCAGCATCCTGCCGTTGATCTTGATGTTGTCGACCAGGTTGTCATAGGTGGTCCTGGTCTGGTCGAGCGCGGCCTTGGCCTGCGCCACCGCGAGGCGGAACGGCACCGGGTCGATCTCGAACAGCTCGTCGCCCTTCCTGACGTGCTGGCCTTCCTTCACGACGATCTTGTCGATCTTGCCGGAGATTTCCGGCGTGATCAGCACCTTCTGCGCGCCGACATAGGCGTCGTCGGTGCCGACATAGCGGCCGCCATTGAGATAGAACACGATGCCGCCGATCGCAGCGAGCGTCGGCAGCACGACCAGCAGCAGCACCCGGCGATAGCGCCGCAGGCCCGCCATCAGGCGACGGCGCGGCGCGCGGCTGGCCTTGCCCGACGGCGCAGGCTCGCCCGGATTGCTCTTCTGCTCGGGCGCCAGCTTGAGGACGGGTTCAGCCATAGCGCTGTTCCTTTCGGGAGGGCTCGCCGGCTGGGGTTTGGACGGCATTGCGAACGTTTTCCTTGATCGATTCCAATTGGGTGAGCAGGCGATACGCGTCAGCGGGGCTGATGCCCTCGAGCGCGGTCGCGGTGAGTTCGGAGCGGAGGCCGGCGAGCTTGCCGAGCAGCGGGCGCGCGGCCTTCTTCAGATAGAGGCGGTTGACGCGGCGATCGTTCTCGTCGCTGCGGCGTTCGATCCAGCCATTGTCGCAGAGCTTGTCGATCAGCCGCGTCAGTGTGATCGGCTGCACCTCGAGCAGCTCGGCGAGCTCGGTCTGTTTCAACCCCTCCTGGCGTTCCACCTTGGACAGCACGGCCCATTGCGCGCGGGTGATGCCGTAGCGCGCGGCCTCCTTGTCGGCGTAGACCCGGATCAGCCGGAACACTTCGCCCAGCGTAAACAAGAAATCGGTGTCCACCGAACCGCGCATCGATCCTGCCTCCATAAGCTTGGGATATAATAAGCTTGCTTATGATTTCTGCATGCCGGGTTAACGCGAGGCTGCCCCGCATTGCGGACATGGCTGCAACGCGGCGACGGATCGGGATTGGGAGCCGGGCTTTGGGAACGGGCGCGCAAATGCTACATATCGAGGCAATGAGCCTGGCCAAGCCGACATTTCCTGCCCCCGACCACGATCACGGCCGCTGCGCCGCGGACGCGATGGCGCATGCCGAGCAGGTGTGCGCGCGCCGCGGCCAGAAATTCACCCCGATCCGCCGTCAGGTGCTGCAGGCGCTGCTGTCGAGCCATCGCCCGCTCGGCGCCTATGAGGTGATCGACGAGCTGGCCAAGACGATGCCGCGGCCGGCACCGATTACCGTTTACCGCGCGCTCGACTTCCTGATGGAGAACGGCCTCGTCCACCGCATCGAGAGCCGCAACGCCTTTCTCGCCTGCGCGCATGACCATGACGAGACCTCGATGGTGGCGTTCCTGATCTGCGACCATTGCGGCTCGGTCGGCGAGATCCCGGCCGCCCCCGTCGCGCAAAGCCTGACCGCGGCGGCGCGGGCCTCGGGGTTCATCCCGAAACTCTCCGTCGTCGAGATCGCCGGCACCTGCGCGCATTGCCAGAAGACGTGATGCGCGATGGTTTCAGCTAACTCGCACTGCTTTCGAGCTACCTCGCCCCGCTTGCGGGGAGAGGTCGAAATTCGCGGTAGCGAATTTCGGGTGAGGGGGACTCTCCGCACGCTCGGCTCTATCGAATTTGCGGCGACGGCCCCTCACCCCAACCCTCTCCCCGCAAGAGCGGGGCGAGGGAGCCCAACCGGCAATTAACAACACGGCACCAAGCCGGCCCGCGAGGAAACATGTCGACCCAAGCGATCTCCGCCAGCGTCACGAGGCCCGTCAGCGTCGGGCACGGGCTGCCGCCCGGCGCCATCGCCGTGATGCTGATGCTGTGCGTGAGCTGGGGCTTCAACCAGCTTGCGGTGAAACTCGCGCTGCCCGACGTGCCGCCGATGTTGCAGGCGTTGATCCGCTCCGCCGGCGCGCTGCCGGTGATGCTGATCGTCGGCCACCTGCGTGGCGTCAAATTCTTCGAGCGCGACGGCACCCTCGTGCCCGGCATCATCGCCGGATTGATGTTCGGCTGCGAGTTCGTGCTGATCTTCACCGGCCTCGTCTTCACCTCGGCCTCGCGTGCCTCGGTGTTCCTCTACACCGCGCCGTTCTTCGTCGCGCTCGGCTCGCACCAGTTCCTCGGCGAGCGTCTCTCGACCGTGCAGTGGAGCGGGCTTGCGTTGAGCTTTGCCGGCGTCGCGCTCGCGATCGGCGTGCCGCAGCCGAACGTCGATGCCAAGGTGCTGCTCGGCGACCTCATGGTGGTCGGCGGCGGCGCGCTGTGGGCGGCAACCACGCTGGTCGCCAAGGGCACACAGCTGCGCAAGGCCGCGCCGGAAAAGGCGCTCGGCTACCAGGTCGCGATCTCGATTCCGATCCTCGGCTTCGCCGCCTGGATCGCGGGCGAGCGCATCGAGCATGTGCCGAGCGCGCTGTCGATCTCGCTGCTCGCCTATCAGGCGGTCTGGGTGGTGGGCTGCACGTTTGTCATCTGGTTTGCGATGGTGAAAACCTACTCCGCGAGCAAGCTGTCCGCCTTCACCTTCGTCACGCCGCTGTTCGGCGTCGTCGCGGCCTATTTCATCATGCACGATACCCTGACGGCGGTGTTCGGCGTCGCCGCGCTGCTGGTGATCGCGGGGCTCTATCTCGTCAACAAGCCCGACCCGAAGGTGACGCCGGATCCCAATGTGCCGGCGTGAGAGCGCGGCACATCATTGGCGGCGAATGAGGCCGCTTGATGCGGTGTTGATCTACATCAACACTGCCACCGATACTCCGTGAACCCTCCCATGGGAGGAAGGCCGTGGAGGCGCGCTGATGCCAATCGATGCCACCGATGCAATTGAAGCCGGAATTCGCTCCGCGTTCACCGCATACTCCAAGGAGGATGATCCGGACTGGCGGAGCGCGTGCTGGATCAAGCCGGATGAGTGCTCCCACCTCGCACGGAGCATCCTGAAAGAATTGGCGGCAAGGGGCCTTGAGATCGTCAAGAAGCCGGCTTGATCGCCTCAAGACTCCGACGATTCATGTCGCGAGAATGCGGATGTTTGACTCACCAACGGCGCCACACACTCACCGTCGTCCCGGCGAAGGCTGGGACCCATAACCACAAGATTGCGTTGGTAAGGAAAGCTGCGGCCCCAGCGTCGCGCAACGATCACCTTCAGTGGTAATGGGTCCCGGCCTTCGCCGGGACGACGCGTGGAGCCGCGCTTGCCCCCACTACCCCACTTCGATCGGCAACTCGGCATCCTTCGCCCATTCGCCCATCGAGCCATCGTAGAGCGTGAGATTGTCGTAGCCGAGCCGATGCAGCTGAAACAGGTCGATGGTCGCGGAGATGCCGCCGCCGCAATAGGCGACGACGCGCTTGTCTTTTGTGATGCCTTGCGCAGCAAACGTCGCTTCGGCCTCCTCAAGCGGCACGAACGTCTTGGCCTTGGGATCGATCAAGGTCGCCGCCGGCACGCTGACGCTGCCGGGGATGCGGCCGGGCCGGCCGTAACGGCTCGGCTCCAGTCCCTTGTAGAATTGCGGGCCGAGCGCGTTGACGATGACGGTATCGCCCTCCGTGGTCGCGGCGAGCACGTCATGCTTGTCGACGAACATGCCGTCCTTCGGCCGTGCCGGAAACGTCGCCGGCGGATAGCCGCCGGCAAGTCCGGTCTCGATGTCACGTCCTTCGGCGGTCCATTTGTCGATGCCGCCGTCGAGCACCGCGGCACCCTCGAAGCCGAGCGAGCGCAGCATCCACCAGAACCGCGTCGCCCACATTGCGGTGCCGATCGAATAGAGCACGACGCGGCTGCCCGCCGAGATGCCGTGGCGGCCGAACGCGGCTTCGAGCTGCGCTGTCGGCGGCATCATGAAGCGCAGCTCGGTACGGGCCTCGGAGAACTCGGCCTGCAAATCCAGGAAATTCGCGCCCGGAATGTGGCCGGCCTCGAACGTCTGGCGGCCCGAGACGACAATATAGGGAACGTTGCTGCCGGCGGGGGCCGGCTCCAGATAGGTCGTGCAGTCGAACAGGCGAAGGTCCGGCCGGGTCAGGATCTCGGCAAGTTCCGCCGTGGTGATCAGCTCGCTGTGGCCGGCCATTTCACGTCCTCCCGCTGTGCCCTTAACAGGATGCTAAGATGCGCGAGGTCACATGAAAAGCTGTCACTTTGCCCTTTGATTCACCCCAATCCGGTCCAATATAGCTGGGCATGCAGGACGCCGCTGCATGGCTTGCGTTTGACCTCAATCGGCGCCATAAGCTATTGAATTCACTCCGAAACATGATCGTTTGGCCCGCCCCGCGCGAGGCCCATCGCCCCCTTGGTGAATGTCACCAAAACCTGATATTCGAGACGCCATGAACAAGCCCGAGATTTTGCCGCAAGACGACGTCGCCGGCCCCGCGCCGCGGCACCAAACCACGCAGGTCATGGTCGGCAACGTCGCCGTCGGCGGCGGTGCGCCGATCGTCGTGCAGTCGATGACCAACACCGACACCGCCGATGTCGACGGCACCATCGCCCAGGTCGCCGCGCTCTCCCGCGCCGGCTCCGAGATGGTGCGCATCACCGTCGACCGCGAGGAAGCCGCCGCTGCGGTGCCGCACATCCGTGACGGCCTGCGCAAGCGCGGCATCACCACGCCGCTGATCGGCGACTTCCACTATATCGGCCACAAGTTGCTCGCCGAATATCCGGCCTGTGCCGAGGCGCTCGACAAGTACCGCATCAATCCCGGCAATGTCGGCTTCAAGAACAAGCGCGATACGCAATTCGCCGACATCATCGAGATCGCCAACAAGAACAACAAGCCGGTGCGCATCGGCGCCAATTGGGGCTCGCTCGACCAGGAGCTGCTCACCAAGCTGATGGACGAGAACACGGCGTCTGCGAATCCGCGCGATGCCCGCGCGGTGACCCGCGAGGCGATGGTGCAGTCGGCGCTGCTGTCGGCGGCGCGCGCCCAAGAGCTTGGCATGCCGAAGAACCGGATCATCCTCTCGGCGAAGGTCTCCGCCGTGCAGGACCTGATCGCGGTCTATCAGGAAGTCGTGCGCCGCTCGGATTATGCGATCCATCTCGGCCTCACCGAGGCCGGCATGGGCTCGAAGGGCATCGTGGCCTCCTCGGCCGCGCTCGGCATCCTGCTGCAGCAGGGCATCGGCGACACCATCCGCATCTCGCTGACGCCGGAGCCCGGCGGCGATCGCACGCTGGAAGTGCAGGTCGCGCAGGAATTGCTGCAGACCATGGGCTTCCGCACCTTCGTGCCGCTGGTTGCGGCCTGCCCGGGCTGCGGCCGCACCACCTCGACCACGTTCCAGGAACTGGCGCGCTCGATCCAGGATTTCATCCGCGACGAGATGCCGGCCTGGAAGACCAAGTATCCGGGCGTCGAGCAGCTCAACGTCGCGGTGATGGGCTGCATCGTCAACGGCCCCGGCGAATCCAAGCACGCCAATATCGGCATCTCGCTGCCCGGCACCGGCGAAGCGCCGGCCGCGCCTGTCTTCGTCGACGGCAAGAAGTTCCGCACCCTGCGCGGCCCGGGCATTGCCGCCGACTTCAAGGCACTGGTGATCGACTATATCGACCAGCGTTACGGCAGCGGCGCCAAGGTGCCGGAGCCCGCGGGCGCCGCGGAGTAATTTCACTCCGCGCGTAACCCACACACGCGTGACCCATACTCAGTGTCGTCCCGGCGAAAGCCGGGACCCATAACCCCAGGCCGTGGTTATGGCGCGAGATGCGGGTTACCAGCCTTCGCAAAACCCGATCCTGTGGTTATGGGTCCCGGATCTGCGCTCCGCTTCGCTACGCTTGTCCGGGACGACGGATATGCTTGCGGCGCGGATTGCGCTTCGCTCCATCCGGGCTACGATGGTCAAAACAAGAACCATCGGGAGAACGCCCATGAGCTCGCTGTCCGGCAAGCAAGGCCCGCGCTACCGCCACCTCGCCGACCAATCCGAGCCCTATGAGACCATCGGCGTCGAGAAGCTGACGCCGATCATCGGCGCGGAGATCTCCGGCGTCGATATCGGCAAGCTCGTCGGCGACGATGCGCGCTCCAACCGCCAGATGGACGAGATCCATCGCGCGCTCGCCGAAAACCTCGTCATCTTCTTCCGCGACCAGCACATCAGCCCCGACCAGCATCTCGCCTTCGGCCGCAAGTTCGGCGACCTGCACGTGCACCCCGCCGCGCCCAATGAGGGCGATCCGGCGCTCATGAAGATCTACGCCGACAAGGATTCGCCGCGCGCCAATGGCGAGGGCTGGCACACCGACGTATCCTGCGACCTCGAGCCGCCGATGGGCTCGATCCTCTACATCAAGCAGTGCCCGCCGCGCGGCGGCGACACCCTGTTCGCCAACATGTACGCCGCCTACGAGGCGCTGTCGGACCGCATGAAGGCCTATCTCGACGGGCTGACCGCGCTGCATGACGGCGAGCAGACCTATCGTGGGCTCTATGCCAACTACGGCGTCGCCGACAAACGGGAATATCCCCGCGCCGAGCATCCGGTGGTCCGCACCCATCCGGTGACCGGCAAGAAATCGCTCTACGTCAATCGCGGCTTCACCCGCTTCATCGTCGGCATTCCCCGCGACGAGAGCGACGCCATGCTGGCCTATCTCTACCAGCACGCCGAGAACCCGCTGTTCCAGTGCCGCTTCCGCTGGACCGAGAACGCGATCGCGTTCTGGGACAACCGCTGCGCCCAGCACCGTGCGATGTGGGACTACTGGCCGCACACCCGCTCCGGCACCCGCGTCACCGTAAAGGGCGAGCGGCCGGTGTGAGGAATTGCGTGGTGCGTAGGATGGGTAGAGCCAACGGGTCCGCGCAACGCGCGGCCCGATGATAAACTCCGCGAAACCCATCGTCTCATCGTGCGGCTCAAAAAGTTGATGGGTATCGCTTCGCTCCACCCATCCTACGAACTACGAACTGAAAAAAAGCCATCGGGAGACCGCCCATGCTTCGCGCCGAGGACAACAAATTCCTCACCGAATCCGGTGAGGGGACCGGCATGGGCGAATTGCTGCGGCGGTTCTGGATTCCGGTGCTGCTGTCGGAGGAGCTGCCGGAGCCGGACAGCGATCCGAAGAAGATCGTGGTGATGGGCGAGGAGCTGCTCGCCTTCCGCGACACCAGAGGCGTGGTCGGCGTCATCGATCAATACTGCCCGCATCGCGGCGCCAATCTCTGGCTCGGCCGCAACGAGGAATGCGGCATCCGCTGCGTCTATCACGGCTGGAAGTTCGACACCGACGGCCGCTGCGTCGACATGCCGACCTCGTATCCCGACCTCAACGCAAAGGACCTGATCCGGATCAAGTCCTATCCGGTGCGCGAATGGGGCGACATGATCTGGGCCTATATGGGCCCGGCCGATCAGATGCCCGAACTGCCGGCGCTGGAGATGGCGCTGCTGCCGGCCTCGCACCGCTTCGTCACCAAGAAGTGGCAGGACTGCAACTGGGTGCAGGCGGTGGAAGGCTCGATCGACACCGCGCATTTCACCTTCGCGCATCTCTCCTTCGAGAAGGAGGAGAACGAGATCCTCGACATCAAGAAGCATTTCGTGAACCCGCTGACGCGGGTCGCGACCGATCACATGCGCTGGATCGCCGAGGATCCGCGCCCGGTGATCAAGATCAATCCGCATGAGGCGGGCCTCACGGTGGCGGGCGGACGGCTCACCGGCAGCGACAATATCTACTGGCGCATCGCCCAGTTCCTGATGCCGTTCCACAGCTACGCGCCGAGCTCGATGCCGGGCGAGAACATGTTCGGCCAGACCTTCGTGCCGGTCACCGACACCAATTGCTGGATCTACACCTATGCGTGGAATCCGCACCGCCCGCTGACCGATGCCGAGCGGGAAGGTTACGCCAACGGCAACGGCGTGATGGCGGTCGTCGACGAAAACTACGTGCCGCTGCGCAACAAGGCAAACGACTATCTGATCGATCGCAAGCTGCAGCGGACCAAGAGCTACACCGGCATCAAGGGCGTTTCCGAGCAGGACGCCGCGGTGCAGGACAGCCAGGGCCCGATCGCCGATCGCACCCGCGAACATCTCGGCCCGACCGATCTCGGCATCATGCATTTCCGCAAGCTCATGATGGAGGCGGCCCGCGCGCTGCAAAAGGGCGAGGCGCCGCCCCATGCTCAGCACCAGGATCGCTACACCGTGCGCTCCGGCGCCTGCGTCACCAGCAAGACCAAGGACCTCACCACCGTGATGATCGAACGGTTCGGCGATCCCGCTGGCTTCGTCGGCGGTCCCGGCCAGAACGCCGCGGCGGAGTAGCCTTCGCTGTCGTCCCTGCGAAAGTGTTCAGTCCCGTGAGTTTAGCAACGGCCTGGATCGGGGCCTGGTAGCCGAGGCATTTGAGGCGAGTCCGGTTGTAGTCGTGGACGAACTTGGCGATGAAGGCGTCGCGATCGGCATGGTCGATGAAGGTCCGCCGGGCGCTGCCGCGCTTTTGTTCGCGGCCAATGGCTTCGGCGATACGCCGGTTGAAGCGTTCGACGAGGCCGTTGGTCTGCGGGTGGTAAGGCCTGGTCAGGCGATGCTGGATGCCGCGCTGCTTGCAGAGCCGATCAAAGGGGTGGTCGCCGGAAGGCTTCCCGGGCGGCTTGTTCTTCTTGTCGACCGCGAAGCGGTCGGTGAACTCGGCGCCGTTGTCGGTCAGGATGGTGTGAACCTGGTGCGGGAAGTCGGCCAGGAAGCGTTCGAGGAAGCCGGTCGCGGTGGCGCCGTCCCGCCGGGCATGGATCTCGAGAAAGACGTAGCGGGTGGCGCGATCGATGGCGACAAAGGCGTAGCTGGTGCGGCGCTGCAGGGCCGGCAGATATTTCACGTCGATATGGATGAAGCCGATGCTGGTGGTCTCGAAGATGCCGACCTTGGGTTTGTCAGGCTTGGCGAGCCGGCTGATGCCGTTGCGCTGCAGGCAGCGGTGAATGGCGCTGCGGGACAGCTTGGCATTGATGCATCGCTGCATCACCTCGACGATGTCATCCAGCGGCAACTGCAGCGACGTCCGCAGCTCGCAAACCGCCCTTTCTTCGACAGCCGACAGGCTGGTCACCAGGTTCTTCGGCCGGTGCGAGCGATCTTCGACCGTCGTGCGGTCGCGCCAACGATAGATCGTGGTCTCGCTGACCCCCAGTTCCGTCGCCAATTCGGCAACCGACTTCTTGCTGCGCTGGATATAGGCGCGCGTCTTCGGCGTCGTCGTGGCGTTCGCGTGCAGGCTCAGTTCCATGACCCGAGGTGCTCCCTGACAAAGGCCACGCCTCGTTCTACACCGATTCCATCCAACCAATCAGCAGGGACCAAACACGAAAGCAGGGACCCATAGCCACAGGTGTTCGTTGTTGTGCCACGCTGTGGCCCCAACCTTCGCCAAACCGGCAACGGTGGTTATGGGTCCCGGGTCAAGCCCGGGACGATGTGTGGAGAAAGCGGCGCCTCACATTCAGGGTCGTCCCTGCGAAAGCAGGGACCTATAACCACAGTTGGAAATTGTTGGAATGGGCTGTGGCTACAGCCTGGTCCAACAATATCGATCGGTGGTTATGGGTCCCGGGTCGCGCTTCCGCCTTCGCACGTTGAGCTACGGCGGACGAGTCGCTTGCCCGGGACGACGTGGGATGGAGTTCGCTACAGCGGAATCCTGCGATACTCGCGGTTGGCGAGGCTGGCCTCCTCGAGGTCGAGGTCGCGCTCGATCCGCCGCCTGGTCTCGTCGGTGATCTTGCCGTCGCGCAGCAGCATATGGATGAACTTGCGCTCGGAGGCGATCAGCTCCCGCATCAGCTCGGTGCCGGTGGCGGAGACGTCGTGGGTGTCGGGATTGAGCGAGTCGGGTAGCTGGTTGATGCGGATCTCATGCCGCGAGCGCAAGAGCTTGATCACCTCGTCGGAAAGCTCGCGGTCGTCGGTGATGGCATCGAGCGACTTCAGCGCGGCGTTCAGCGCCTCGCGCCGCGCCGCGATCTCCTGCTCGTGCTCGGCGATGTGCTCGCTGCGTCCGTCCCTGGCGAGGCCGAGCCAGCGCACCACCGGCGGCAGAGTGAGGCCGAGCCCGACCAGCGTCACGAAGATCACGCCGAAGGCGACGAACAGGATCAGGTCGCGATACGGGAAGGCGTCTCCGCTCGGCAGGGTCAGGGGCAGCGCCAGCGCCGCGGCGAGCGAGACCGCGCCGCGCACACCGGTGAAGGCGACCACGAACACCGCTCGCCACGACGGCAGCGGATCGCGCTCGCTCACCCGCCGGCTGATCCAGCGCGGCAGATAGGTGCCGGGAAACACCCAGACGAAGCGCGCGACGATCACGATGACGGCGACCAGCACGGTCGCGGTGAGGATGTCGTGCAGCGGGAACGACTTCGACTTCTCGTAAAGCGAGCGCATCTGGAAGCCGGTCAAGAGGAACAGCAGGCCCTCGATCAGATAGATGATCAGGTCCCAGAAGAAGATGCCCTGCAGGCGCGTCGCGGCCGAGATCAGCAGCGGCCCGTTCCAGCTCATGTAGAGGCCGCAGGCGACGGTCGCGATCACGCCGCTGCCGCCGAAATGCTCGGGGATCCAGTAGGCGAGATAGGGCGTGATCAGCGACAGCGTGATCTCGACCTGCGGATCCCGGGCGCGGCGGCGGGCGCGCAGGCTGAGCCAGCCGACCGCGGTGCCGAACGCGATCTCGCCGGCGACGATGACGAGGAAGGTGCCGGTCGCCTTCGGCAGCGAGAACAGCCCGGTGGTGATCGCGGCGAGCGCGAAGCGGTAGAGGATCAGCGCGGTCGCGTCATTGGCGAGCCCTTCGCCCTCGAGCACCACCAGGATGCGGCGGGGCATGCCGAGCTTGCGGGCGATCGCCAGCGGCGCGACCACGTCCGGCGGCGCGACGATGGCGCCGAGCAGGAAGCCGATGCTCCAGGGCAGGCCGATCAGATAATGGGTCGCGGTTGCGACCATGAAGGCGGTGAAGATCACGCAGCCGACCGACAGCAGGATGATCGGTCGCAGATTGGCCTTGAACTCGCGCCAGCTCATCGCGACGCTCGCCGAATAGATCAGCGGCGGCAGCACCACCAGCAGCACCAGCTCAGGCGGCAGTTCCAGCGACGGCATGCCCGGCACGAAGGCGAGCACGATGCCGACCAGCAGCAGCAGGATCGCGGGCGCGATATCGGTCCGCCGCGCCACCAGGGCGGTTCCCGCCAGCACGCCGAGCAAAGTGAGAAAAATCTGAAACTTGGCTTCCATAACGGGCTCAATTCGCCCGGAAACCACCGCCAGTCAATGCGGTCCGGCCGGAGCCGGACCGCTGGGGCGTGTCACAAAGCCGTCGCGGGCGCGCCGCGCCCGGTCGATCAATCCCTGAGGTCGTAGCGGTACGACTTCGAGACGATCTGCCAGCCGTCGGCGAGCTTCATCGCCACGAGGTAGTCGGTGAAATAGCGCGGCGGCAGCTGGCAGCGCACCTTGATGAAGGCGGTGTTGTCGTCGGAGCGGTCGATGGTGACGATAAAATCCTCGCGCGGCTTGCCTTCGGCCTTCGCCGAGGTCCGCTTGCGCACCAAGGCAAGCCAGTCCGGCACGGTCAGGACCTTCAGCTCGCCCTTCTCCACCCAGCGCAAATCGGCGCTCGGATGAAAAGCCTCGGCGAGCTTGTCGGCATTGCTCTCGTAGAGACCGTCGAAATAGGTTTGCACGACGCTTTCGACGCTGGATCGATCTTGGCTCATTGGTTGGTCCTCCCGGCAGGATTGGATCGGCTGGAGCGTTTTCGAGCGAAGCGGGTGCCGGTTCGCGTGAAGACGCGTCAAAGCTCGAATCTGAAGCCCCCGTTCCGATTCAATTGGAACGGAAAGAGCTTTAGGATTTAGCCATGAACCGCCGGATTGCGCCATGGCCGGCGACAAAATTCTGCGTGAGGGACGAGTTGTGACCGCATCTGCAAATTCGAACGAACATATCCTGACCGGCGAATGCTTCTGCCGCGACGTGCGCTACGAGGTGGCCGACGCGTTTGCCTATGCGCTCAATTGTCACTGCTCGAACTGCCGGCGCACCACGGGATCGGCGTTCAAGCCGTTCGCGGGAATCGCGCGCGACAAATTCACCGTGGTCCGCGGCGCTGATGGGCTCCTGATCTATGGCGATGAGCTCACCCACGACGCGCATTGCGGCCGCTGCGGCTCGCTGCTCTATTCGCAGGTCCGCGGCGGCGCCTATGTCCATGTCGCGATGGGCACGCTGCGCGATGCGCCGGCGATCCGCCCGACCGCCCACATCTTCGTCGGCTCCAAGGCGCCGTGGTACACGATAGCGGACGATCTGCCGCAATATCAGGAGCACGTGACGCAAGGCGGGGAATAAGTCGCGCGACGTTATCGGCGTGCTGCTTGTAGTCCTTGCCGATCGCCTCGCGCACGGCATCTCATCAGGCGGCGCGGCTAGATCGCGCTCGCGGCGATGTTGACCATCAGGGCGAGCAGCGCGGTGTTGAACACGAACGAGATGATGCCGTGCACGGTCGCGGTGCGGCGGATGATCTTGTCGGTGATGCCGACGTCCGAGACCTGCGCCGTCATGCCGATCACGAACGAGAAATAGACGAAGTCCCAGTAATCGGCGTCGACATGTTCCTCGCCGCTCGGAAACTGCAATCCGCCGGGCGTCTTGCCGCGATAATACTCATGGGCGTAGTGCAGCGCGAACGCGGTGTGCACCAAGGCCCATGACAGCGTGATGGTGACGATTGCAAGCGCCAGTCCGGCCGGGCTGCCCTTCGATGCGCCGAGCTCGAACACGATGGCCGCAAGGCTCGCCAGCGCGCCGAACGCGGTCAGCAGCAGGATCAGGAAACGGCCATCGTCCTGCAGCATGGCGCTTCGCTTGATATGGGCGACGCCACAGCGCAGCATCATCACATAGGCGAGCACGAGATAGAGCGCGGCGAAGGCATCCCAGCCCGCGAGCAGGCGCGTGACGATGCGCGGTGCTCCCGGCACCAGCAGCGCAGCCAGGATGCCGAAAGCGATCGAGCCGAAGGTGCGCGGCCGGCCCACGACGACGCGGACCGGGAGCGGCAGCTTGCGGAAGCGAACAAGGCGGTCGTCGATCTCCCTGTTCATGTCGCGCAGTGCCTTCGGCTAGAGCCTGATGAGATTAGGTTGAGCTGGAGCGGCGTCGAAAGTTCACCTCTCCCTTGGGAGAGGTCGATTTGCGCAGCAAATCGGGTGAGGGGTTACGGTCCATCGAGAGAGCAAAAGCCCTCACCCGGATTGCACTGGACGATGCTTCGCATCGCCAGGCGCAATCCGACCTCTCCCCAACGGGGAGAGGTGAACCGAGACCGCGCCAAGCCGATTCAACCAAGACTCATCCCGCTTTAGTTCTTGCGCTCGGCGACGAAGCGGGCGGCCGCGCGCAGCACGTCGCCGCGGTCGCCGAACACCGACAGCGCGGCATCGGCGCGCGCCAGGAGGTCGCGGACGCGCTGCTTGGCGCCATCGATGCCGAGCTGGGTGACGAAGGTGGTCTTGCCGAGCGCGGCGTCAGCGCCGGCCGGCTTGCCGAGCGCGGCGGCGTCGCCCTCGACGTCGAGCAAATCGTCGGCGATCTGGAAGGCTTCGCCGAGCGCTTTGCCGTAATCGTCGAGCGCCTGATATTCCTTTTGCGAGGACTGGCCTAGGATTGCGCCGGCGATGCAGCCGAAGCGGAGCAGCGCGCCGGTCTTCATCTGCTGCAGGCGCGCGACGTCGACCGGCTCGCGGTCGCCGAAGCGGCCTTCGCCGGCAAGGTCGAGGATCTGGCCGCCGGCCATGCCGCCGATGCCGGAGGCGCGCGCCAGCGCACGGGTCAGGAGCAGGCGGACCTGGGCGTCCTTGTGGATCGCATCGCGGGTGATGATGTCGAAGGCGATGGTGAGCAGCGCGTCGCCGGCGAGGATAGCGGTGGCGTCGTCATAGGCCTTGTGCAGGGTCGGGCGGCCGCGGCGCAGATCGGAATTGTCCATCGCCGGCAGGTCGTCGTGGATCAGCGAGTAGCAGTGGATGCATTCGAGCGCGGCGCCGACCAGCAGGGCGGCTTCGCGCGGGATGCCGAACACCGCCGCGCTCTCGACCGCGAGGAACGGCCGGAGCCGCTTGCCGCCGCCGAGGCTCGAATAGCGCATCGCCTCGATCAGCCGCTTCGGGCGCACGATCTCATCGCTTTCGGTCGCGTCGGACAGCAGTTTCGCGAGCAGGGCTTCGGTATCCTCCGCGGTCTGGTCCAGCCGCTTGGAAAACTCTGCAGTACCGGTCGTCATTAAGAATTGCTCCAGATCGATTTTCGGCCGGACAATCGTTGATGGCATCGGCTTCGTCAATTCCTGCCCTGCGACGGAATGCGCCTTAAAAGTGCTGGAAAAACCGTGAATTATCCCGCAGACGTCGACGGCGCCGGCCGTGTTCTGGCGGGCGGGTCCCAAATCCTTCCTGGAATGGTCCTCCCCGGAAACCCCTGTTTTGCGCATCGTCCGAATTTTATTGCTGCTTTTGCTGGCCCTGCTGTTGCTGCCATATCTGGTGGCGCCGTTCTATCGTACCGGCCATCCGGTTTCGGCGCTGATGGCGTGGCGGACCCTGCGCGGGGCCCCGGTGACGCGGCACTGGATCGATTTCGGCACGATGTCGCCCTACCTGGCGCGGTCCGTGGTCGGCTCGGAGGATGCCCATTTCTGCAAGCATCGGGGCATCGATTGGGGCGCGCTACGCGAGGTGCTCGACGACGCCGAGGATGGCGAGGTGGCCCGCGGCGGCTCGACCATCACCCAGCAGGTCGCCAAGAACCTGTTCCTGTGGTCCGGCCGCAGCGTTGTCCGCAAGGGGCTGGAACTGCCGCTGGCGCTCTGGATCGATCTCGTGCTGCCCAAGCAGCGGATCCTGGAAATCTACCTTAATATCGCGGAAATGGGCCCGTCCGGCCAGTTCGGCGCCGAGGCCGGCGCCCAATATGCTTTCGGCCGGTCGGCGGCGGGGCTGTCACCCCGCGAGGCCGCGCTTTTGGCGGCGATCCTGCCGAATCCGGTCAAAAGGAGCGCCCGGAACCCGGGGCCGGGGGTCCGCAGGCTGTCCGCGACCTATATGGTCCGGGCCAACGCGGTGGAGCGCTGCTGGCGCGAAAATCGCGGCCCCTGAGGGCTGTTTCGGGCGCTTTTTGCTGGCCCGGACCCTAGCTTTACGCGATGCCTTCCTCTATAAGCGCGGCCT
>NZ_JAQOSR010000153.1:0-22574 GCF_046718885.1 Bradyrhizobium sp. UFLA01-814
GATACGGTGATGCTGACGATGCGCTTCCGCGCCACGACCGACACGCAGCTAGATGGGATCAGCTTCGTATTCAATCTCTACCGACATGACGGTCTGTATGTTTGTGGGGCCACCACTCTAATGGAGGGGATGAGTCCACACCGAAGCGGCAGGGAGGGATGTGTTACCGTCACATTCCCAAATTTGCCGCTGCTGGCGGGCAGGTACATGTGGCGTGTTGCGATCAACGACCACGGTGGCGTTCTCGTTCATTCCGATGCAAAGGGTGTCTGCCCCTTCCGAGTGATCGATAGCTTCCGTTCAGTTGGACTGATCGATCTGGATCGTACTTGGGACGTGACGATCGATGGCGAGATCGGCGTAGAGACGCAGCAAAAACGTGAGCTTCAGAGCCGTCAAGAGCGAATAACCATGGAGCCTACCAACCCGTGATGGAAAGATTAAGCCTCTCAAAGGACGTACAATACAGTGCAATTGAGGCGTCGATTCATATCGCGCGTTATCTGCTGGCCAAGCAGCACGTGGTCGGCAAGCGCGTTCTCGATATCGCGTGCGGAGAAGGTTACGGCTCATTCTTCATGAAAACTTGGGGTGCGTCCTCCGTGCACGGGATTGACGTATCCACCGAAACGGTCAAGGCCGCGCAATCCCAATTCGCTGCGCCTGGGATCAGTTTCGAACAATTTGACGCCACTCGCATTGATGAGAAGTTCTCCGCCGGCGAATTTGACGTCATCGTTTCACTCGAAACCATCGAGCACGTGGACGATCCGGAGGCGTTTCTCACTGCGCTCAAGAACGTCGCCAAGCCGAACGCCGTTGTCGTCATCTCCTGTCCCAACGACCACTGGTATTATCCAGACTCGTCATCCGGAAATCCCTACCATAAGCGGAAGTATTCGATCGGTGAATTTCAGGCCCTGACCTCCAGGGTGCTCGGTCCGGACGTACAATGGCTGATCGGGAGCGCGATGATCGGGTTCGGAACGGTACGAGTACCGTCCCGCTCGAGTTCCACGCTTGCGCAAGTTGAAATGGTTGAAGGGACCGAAGCTGGGCACGCTGCGATCGTGCCGGCCAAGCCGGGCGAGGAATTCGGACCTGGGACGTGCAGCTATTTCGTCGGTATATGGGGAGCGCAAGGTGCTCAACCGCAGTCGACGGCCGCGTTTCCGATCTCCATGAACAATTATGCGGAGATGATGGGCGCCGAAGGCCGGATTGGCGTGCTTCAATC
Source organism: Bradyrhizobium sp. UFLA01-814 (assembly GCF_046718885.1). Lineage (NCBI taxonomy): Bacteria > Pseudomonadati > Pseudomonadota > Alphaproteobacteria > Hyphomicrobiales > Nitrobacteraceae > Bradyrhizobium > Bradyrhizobium sp. UFLA01-814. Next base: position 1,238 of record NZ_JAQOSR010000153.1, read on the forward strand.
AGAGTTGGACCGACGGACCGATGAACTGCGAAGACAAATTGAGACGGTCAAGGAAGCAGGCTCGGACATCGCTGCACTGCGCTCGCAGTTGGAGGCGACTATCCGCCAACGGGAAGAAGACCTTGCAGACCTTCGGATTGAATGTGATCGATATCGCATAAAGAGCGTTGCTTTGCAGCGCGAGATCGAGATTCTTGGCGAGAAAGTGCAGGAAGGGAGGTCGGAGCTAACGACTTCCCAGGCCCGACATCAGGCGGACGTTGGTCGACTGGAGAAAGCGATCGCGGATGCCCGTGCCAGCGTCAAGGTTGTCGACGAGCAATTGCAGCAGCGGACGTCCGAACTGGATTTCGCGCGCGCTCAGTCGGCAGAGCTTCGGACCGATCGCGATCGCTACCGCATTAAGAACGTCGCATTGCAGCGGGAGGCGGAAATTGTCGCGGAGCGTTTGAAAGTCGCAACGTCAAGAATGGCCACGACAGAGTCGCGTTACCAAGCGGATGCCCAGAAAATGGAGCTGGACACCAATCAATTGCGAGAGATGCTGTCCAGCGCCCAGTCGGAACGGGACGGCTACAGCGCTCAAGTCGTGAGCCTTGAGCAACAATTGCGAGAGATCATGTCCAGCACGGAGTCGGAACGTGATGGCTACCGCACTCAAGTCGCGGGCCTTGAGCGGGAACTTGAGGCCACCGCCCGACGTACGCCCAAGGGACTCGTTCGCCGCGCGGCTCGCGGCGTGAAGCCCATGATCCCGAAGGCCGCCATGCCTCTCCTCATCGGTGCCGCGAAACGGCTCAAATTTTAAGAATTGCATCACGGCTAGGTGGATGGCAGTCAGATGACGATTATTGCTCCCGGTCTCCAGTCGACCCGCTATTTCTTCGACGAGCGCCACTCGATCCTGAGCGATGCTGCGCCATCAAGCTATGGTCCAAACATTGGAACGGATGGGCACAACCTCACCATTTCCTTCCTCTCGCTGAACCGTGCGGCCCTTTCGATCAAGCTTCTCAAGTCGATCGCAGCGAATATTGCGAATTTTGCCGGTGAAGTGCTGATCGGCGACAACGGCTCGAACCCGGGAGAGCTTGAGCAGTTGAAGGCTTATCTCGCTGAGTTTCCTTATCGCCATCGCCTGCTTGAGTTCGGAAGCAATTTCGGCGTAGCCGGCGGCCGCAACCGCATCATGGAGCAGGCGCGCACCGATTGGGTGATCAGCGTCGACAACGACATCTTCTTCGTGACCAATCCTATCCGGAAGATTCAACAGGAGTTGGCCCTGCTCGGCTGCCATTTCATGAGCTTCCCGCTGCTCAATCCCGACTTGAAGACGCTATTCTCGCACGGCGCCTGTCTGCAATCCGTCATCCAAGGCGGGAGTCCGCGCCTGACGATCAATCCCATAATCGTTCCGGGAAGCGATGTTCAGTCGGACGCGGACGGCGCGACCGACACGGCCTTCCTGAGCACATTCCTGTTCGGCGGAGCCTCGATCGTCAACCGCGGCTCATTCCATCGGCTCGGCGGCTTCGATGACAACATGTTGATCGGCTTCGAAGACATCGATTTCTCGCTGCGGATCTTCCGCGAAGGCATGAAGATCGGAACAAGCGCGCTTCGGTTTCTCGTACATGATCACCCGAAAGCTGAGACGTCCGGTGATGCCGACTACGAGCGCACTCGGTTCTCGCGGAAGACGCTATACGACTCCGCCCGCTATCTTGAGGCCAAGACAGGCTTTAAGATCTGGGGTGACGAAGTCGAAAGCTGGATGCGCTCGAACGAGCAGAAGCAAGGCTGGGTCGCGCCTAACTCCGAAGCGGGGGAGGAACCGACGGACGCCGTGGCGGTGCCGCGTCGGCCGCGAGTTGCGCTCCTGACCGACACCGATTCCTGGGCGTTCGCTAATATTTCGCGGCAACTGGTGCGGAATTTGTCCGACCGCTACGAGTTCGAGATTTTCCCGCTTACAACATTAGGGGAAATCGAGCACAGCCGCTGGCTGGCGGACAATTCGAAGGGATTCTACGCCGAGGGTGGCGCGAGTGGCCTGGGTCTTGCGCTAGTGGCTGCTGAAGACTTTGATATCATCCACGTTTTCTGGCGAGAGTTCCTTACGATCATCGATACGCCGTTGCTCGAGGACTATGCGCGCCGCATCGGTTTTACTTATCCAGAATTCCGGCGTCGGTTCATCGAAGGCAAGACCATCTCGATCAGCGTCTATGACCACCTTTTCCTTTCGCCGGAGGATATGTCCGCCCGAGCAAAGATCTTCAATGTCCTTGCCTCGGGGTACTACGTCTCCTCGGAACGATTGCGACTGATCTACGATGCTGTCGGCAGCATTCCGCGTCCGGAGGCGGTTCTTCCGGATGGCGTAGACCTGACCGTGTTCGGCCCGAGGAACCTGGAGCGGTTCGACGACATGGGAGATCGCTCGTTAAGGGTCGGCTGGGTGGGACATAGCGGCTGGGCTTCGTCCCTGGAGGACTTCAAGGGCGTCAACACCATTCTTAAACCGGCCATCGAAGAACTGCAGGCCGAAGGGCTAGCCATCGTCATGCAGTTCGCCGACCGCAAGGAAGGCTTCATTCCACACGCGCAAATGCCGAATTACTACGCGGGCATCGACGTGCTCGTGTGTACGTCGAAGATCGAGGGCACTCCGAATCCGGTCCTCGAAGCAATGGCCTGCGGCGTACCGGTGGTGACAACCGATGTTGGAATCGTACCTCAGGCGCTTGGTCCTTTTCAGAGAGAGTTCATTCTGCGTGAAAGGTCCGTTTCAGCGCTCAAAGAAGCTCTCTGCCGGCTCGTCGGCAACCGTGAAATGTTCGCCAGATTGTCTGAAGAAAATCTTGAGTACGTCAAGGCCTGGGATTGGTCAGAGCGCACGAAACCGTTCGCGCAATACTTTGATGGACTGCTCCAAAAGGCGCGGGTCGCTGACGGCGAAGCTCGGACGAAAATGTGCATGCTGCCATTCTCCAATCCGAGCATGGAGCCGGACGGCAGCATCCGGCTCTGCTCGGCGTCGAGCATTTTTGCTTACTACGACGAGACCAACATGGGGAATTGTCAGACCGACGGCTTGGCCTCCGTCTGGCACGGGGAACGATATCGGGCCGTCCGTAGCGGTCTACTGACGGCACACGCGCTCAAACCGTATTGCGAGAAATGCGAGTATCGCCACGACGGCCCCTCCTGGCTGATACAGATTCATTTGGCTTTGCACGCGTACCATAACGGCACGCGCGCGCCGTCGGTCCTTGCCCTCCTTGGACGCCGCGCCGAGCGTTACGGAGAGTATCGAGAGAGGGCGCCGTCGCTGGGGCTCAATCCCCTTCCCATGGATCCAGAACTCCACGCCGCCGCACTGGCGGCCTTTACGGAGCAAGAGCAGACCTCAGGACTCCCGATGGAAGCGCGCTTGGCACCGGAGCCGTTGGTAACCGGGGCAGACCTACCGATTTATATGGACTTCAACACGCTCAATCGCTGCAACGTGTCCTGCACAATGTGCCCGCCGGCCATACGCTTCGACGTGCAAGGCAAGAAGCGAGATCCGTACTATCGTCTTACGCTGCCCGAGTACAAGAAGATCACGAACGGCGCGCGCGTGAAAACGGCGCACTTCGTCGGAGCCTATGCCGAACCACTGCTCAACAAGGAGATCTTTGATCTCGTCGCCTATGCCAACGCGAACGGAGCTTTCACGGCGATAACGTCCAACGGGATGGCCTTGAACGAAGCGTTCGGCAATCGGTTGCTGGACGCCGGATTGGACATGATAACGATCTCGCTGCACGGCGCGACCAAGGAAGTGGCTGAAGGCATCATGCATAAGAGCAGTTTCGACCGCGTGGTGGCCAATATCCGCAGCTTTCAGGAGCTAAAGAAACAACGCGGATTGAACAGGCCGGAGATTTACTTCAATTACGTCGGACAACGTACCAACGTCCAGGACATGCCTGCCTTCATCGAGTTGGCGGCTGATCTGCGCGTTCGCTTCGTAAACTTCATCCACCTTATCGACGGCGACGAGGCGGTCGATAAGACGGAAAATCTAATCCACTATCCCGACGTTCTGGCCCCGAATGTCCTCAAGGCCAAAGAGAGAGCCAAGGAACTCGGCGTCTACCTGTCCGTAAGCCCGGCGTACGAAGAGGTTGTCGCGAGCTACTATCCGCAATCGCAATCCGTTGCGACGACCTGACTGGTGAATTTGGGGCGATGAAAGCTTGGTCTAGCCAATCGGGCAAATTTGCGGGCGATTTGGCTCCAAGCTAATCGCGAATGCGCGAGTGCTTGACGCGTGAGGTCTGAACCGGCGTGCAACGCATGCCGTGCGATCTGCGACGTAGATTCGGGGGCAATCAATGGTTTCGAATTACCGGGCCGACATTGACGGCTTGCGAGCCGTCTCTGTGCTGCTCGTATTTCTCTTTCACTACGAGGTTCCCGCGGTCTCGGGCGGCTTTATCGGGGTTGATGTCTTTTTTGTCATTTCCGGATACCTGATCACCGGTATTTTGATCACGTCTATGCGAACGCAGCAGTTCTCCCTAGCGTGGTTTTACGAGCGGCGGATCCGCCGCATCCTGCCGGCACTGCTGACGACAGTGTTCGTGACGCTTGTTGCCGGCTGGGTACTGCTCATGCCGGGAGACTACCGCGATGCTGCCTCCAGCGCCTTGGCCTCTATCGGGGCGGTCTCGAACGTCTTCTTTCTCAACAATACAGGCTATGTCGATCACGCAGCGGCATTGCTGCCCTTGCTTCACACCTGGTCGCTCGGAGTCGAAGAACAGTTCTACGTCGTCTGGCCTCTGGCGCTTGCCTGGGCGTACGGCCTGATGCGCGGTCGCCCCATGCGAGTGTTCTGGTTCATTGCGACAGTCATTGTCGTGAGCTTCGTCTTCAACGTATGGCAGACTGCCGCCACACCGAAAGCTGCATTTTTCCTGCCGTTCAGCCGCGCCTGGGAGCTCGCGGCAGGAGCCATCGTCGTACTGTTGCCACGTCCCAAACTGCCGCCAACGTTGCGCGAGGTCCTGCCTTTGCTGGGGTTGGCAATGATCCTGGCAGCAGGAGTTTCTCTGGCGCACGATACCCCCTTCCCTGGTTGGAGGGCAGCCCCTCCGGTGCTCGGGGCTGCCCTCCTTCTCTTTGAGGACGACACAAAGAGCGTCATCGCAAGGGTTCTGGGGACACGGCTCTTCGTCGCCATTGGGAAGATCAGTTATTCCCTGTACCTGTTCCACTGGCCGGTGCTCGCGCTTTATCGACACTATGCCGGCACCGTCGACCTGGGTCCGACTGATCTCGCCGTGGCAGGAGCGATCGCATTCCTTGTGTCTGTCCTCTGCTATTTGTTCGTCGAACAGCCCTGCAGGCGGGCGCGTCTTTCACGCCGCTCGACTTTTAAGGCTGCGGGAGCTGCCACGGCGGTGGTAGTGCTCGGCACCGTGCTTGTGGCGCAATACGACGGCATGCCTGGGCGAATTCCGCCGGAGATGGCCGCCGTTGGCAGTCTGGACGGGATGTGGAAGTGGCCGTGTCCCGAGATTGCGCCGGTTGAAGTGGCCACGTTTGCCGGGCCTGCGCGCAGTTCGCATCTTTGCGCCCTTGGCGCACCCTGGACGACCGCGCGTGATCGCGCACTCGTTTGGGGAGACAGCAACGCCGAGCATCTCCTGCCGATACTCAACTGGACAGGACTGGCCGACAACACTGCCATTGGGCTCGTGAACCCATGCCCCGGAATCGTCGAAAACGGCAAAGTCGAGCGATATTGGCCCGACAATCCCGCTTACAGCAGTCAATGCGGCCGGCAACGCGCGTCGGTTCTTGAGCTTCTCAGGAATCGGCCGGAGATCGGGACCGTCATTCTTTCGGCCCGCTGGTCGGACCTGCCAACGATGCTCTATCGAGGCAACTCGAACGTTCGCTCCGAAGCCTTAGGGCTGCGGCTGCTGAGTGACTCGCTTCGCGACCTGCTCGATGAGATTGGACCAAGCAAAAAGGTGATCGTATTCGTAGACATTCCCAAGGTGCCCGTCGGAAACCCCGCAGCATGCGCCATGGCGGACCAAGCGCTCTTGCGACGTCCCTGCCCCGCGAATCTGGAATCGCTCATCTGGCGCAATCTCACCGAGGTACAGCAGCCTGCGCAGGACGTCGTCCGCGAGGCCGCAGCCGGGCGGCCCAATGTCATCGTCCTCGATCCGGGAAACGCCTTGTGCGCGGATGGGCGGTGCCGTGTATGGTTCAATGGTGAGTTTCTCTATCGCGATCCGGACCACTTCCGCCGAAATCTCAGTCAATCGACGAACGCTGCGTTGGCTGAGCGGCTGGGGTTTCTGGCAGCTCTCCAGCCGATGGGCGTGAAATAGCCTGGCGCTCGAAGAGCGTCGCGACGACGGCCAAGGTTCTTACAAGAGGTGTCTGTACCGAACGGCTTTTCGGCAGCGAGCGGGGCCTTCAATCGACTCAGCCGGCGTTGTTGATGGGTAACAGCCACCGGACCGGCAAAGAGCGGCGCCGCTTCCTTCTGCTTTTTTCATTTGATCGCATCGAAATCGGCATCCGCACCCAGCACAAAGCAATATCTGGCGTGGGTAGCATGAGCGCTGGCGGTCGCAAAGGTGGAGAGCCAGCATGCCAAACGGCGACAATGAGGAGACTTCGATACGCGATGCCCTCTTGCCCTTCCTGATCGCGCGGCGAGTGGCGCGCGTCTTTTGGATGTTCCACGCAAAATCCGTCGTTGCTTCGCGATCATGGCTTGACTGATCGCGAGTTCGTTAGTCCGAACCTTGCCCTGACTTGGCAGATCAAGGATGCGTTCATACGCGACCCTGTGCGCCGACGTACGCTCCGCCAACGATTATCGAGGGCGATAGAAGCTTGATCGCTGGCGAGGACATCCGCCAGGAGCCCCTCACCGTTGGGCCGACCGAACTGAACGCGACTCGTAACCTGTCGGTGCCAGGGCAACCGAACTGCCAGCTTTTGTTGCGTTATCGGCGTCTGTGTCGACGAGCTGTTCTGCAGCCTGTTCTCTAGAGCCCAAGCGCTCACCGTAATGCACAGAACTAGCATACGTTGGAGACTCCCGTGGGGATACGGACTGCGGCTGCGCCACATCAACATCAGTGACAATTAAACTCGCGATAGTTGCAGTATGGTCAATATTCTGCCAAATGTGGAGGGCGAAAGTGTCGCGAGGCATCCTTGGCGCGATCGACTTTAGGTAGTTGGCAGCTGCTTCCGGCGCGTAAATGCGTCTGGACTACTATCCCGTGATCTTCTTGGATTGCCGTGGTTCCTACGACCAACTGACGATCCAGACGGATTTAATGCGGTACACCATGAATGTGTCCCTGACCCAGCCGGGCCTTGGATTCCCGATTGAAGGACGGGTCACAAGAATGAACAGATCAGCAGCAAAGAAGATGAAGCAGCGCAGTGCCGGCAAACCGGACATTGAGTTGGGCAAGCGGATTCGCCTGCGCCGTGTCGAGCAGAAGATCTCGCAGGCAGAGCTCGGCGACAAACTCGGCGTCAGCTTCCAGCAGGTCCAGAAGTACGAGAAGGGCGTCAACCGCGTCGGGGCAGCTCGTCTTCAGCAGATCGCTACCGCGCTCGACGTGCCGGTCACCTTCTTCTACGACGGTGACAACAAGGCCCGCGAGGTCGAGAGCCTGCTGTTCCTCGACAGCGCCTTCAGCCTGCGGCTCCTGCGCGCCTACAGCACGATCAAGGATCAGACCGTCCAGCGTCAGCTGGTGTCGCTGATGGAATCGATCGCCGGCAACGAGGACTGAGCGGCACTCAACGTCAGATCGCAGTGCGGTCATTATCTCGGGCGCACTGCGGATGGTCGCCCCCCGAGGATTCATGGCGGACTGATTGAGGGGATCTTCCCCGATGAAATCCAGGTATTTGAGGCAACGGATCGGTCAACACGTGCGTCCTCCGCGCTTCACATAGCGGAAAGCGATACAAACGAACGGCAATGGTCTCACTCCTGGGTGCACCGGGAGTCGTAAAGGGCCAGTCCCATTTGGGATATTCGAGGAAGCGCTCGTCTCTCAAAAGTGCAGATCGAGATCTATCCCATCCGACGGAGCGGCGCCTCCAGCATGAGGGCGAAATGCTGAGAACTGTCGATCGTGCCTGATGGCGGCCAACGTGATAAGCGTCGCGCCAAACGACGACGAAGTCCGAATCCACTATCGCCGGCGCGACGAATGCCAGAATCCTGGACATGCAGGTGTTCGTCGATTGCACCGGCATCGTCGAGGATCCTGCGCTACGCCGAATCGGGCGGTGTGCGGCCTGTTCGACCGGGCCTATCGCACATCGACCCGCTCTGCATCGGCATCAAGACCGATCGCAACTGTACGATCATCGGCCGCGATGGCGAGATCTCACAGCGCCTCTTCGCAATAGGCCCGCTCAGGCGCGCGGCTCTGGGAGATCATAGCGATTATCGATATCCGCAAGCAATGCGCCGCCCTCGCCGCCCGGCTGGGCGTCTCACTCATCCCTACTTGATCCCGAGCGGGCTCAACCGTGCCAGCGGCTGCGGGCCATCCGGCTGTCTGAGAAGATCGAGGATCCGGCGCTTCAAACGCACGAAATCCGGTTCGGTGACAAGCTCGGCCCGGCGGGGCCGGCCGAACGGGAGGTGGATGTCCTCGATGACCCGCCCCGGTCTGGCGCTCATGACGATGACGCGGTCTGCAAGAAACAGTGCCTCCTCGATATCATGCGTCACGAAGATGGTCGTTGTTGGGATCCTCGTCCAGATGTCGAGCAGAACCTCCTGCATCATGCTGCGAGTCTGCGCATCCAGTGCGCCGAACGGTTCGTCCATCAAAAGCACACGTGGCCGGTTGATCAGAACACGCGCAATCTCGACACGCTGCTGCATCCCGCCGGAGAGTTCCGAAGGATAGAAGTGCTCGAAGCCCTCGAGGCCGACCAACCGCAGAAGCTCGTCAGCGGACTGATATCGCTCGCTCCTGCCCACGCCACGCATCTTCGGACCGAACGCGACATTGTCGCGAACACGCTTCCACGGGAACAGCGTATGTTGCTGAAATACGATTCCGCGATCCGGACTCGGACCAAGAACCGCCTGGTCATCCACGGTCAAGCGCCCGCGCGTTACCGGCAGGTGACCTGCCAAGGCACCGAGCAAGGTGGATTTTCCGCAACCGGATGGGCCGAGCACGCAAACCAGCTCACCGGGCGCGATCGCGAAATCGAGATCACGGACAGCCTCAAAGGCGTCAGCGCCATCCGCGAGCGAGATCGATATACGCTCGATGCCGATACGTCCAACAGATCTCGTCGAAATATCAGACACCCGGACATTCATCGTGCGACCGCTGGCTGCCGGCACGGCATCAGGTAATGCCCCAATGTGGTCAAGAGCCAGCTGCTGCCCATGCCGAGCAGGCCGATCACGAGCATGCCGACGATGATATCGGCATAATTCTGCAATGTGTAGGCCTCCCACGTGTAGTAGCCGATGCCGAACTGGCCGGAAATCATCTCGGCGGTAACGAGGCAGAACCACGATGTGCCCATGCCGATGGCGAGCCCGGTAACGATGCTCGGTGCGGCGCCCGGCAGGACGATCTCGAGCAGGATGGCGGCAGGCGTGCCGCCGAGACTGCGCGCGGAGGCAACCAGCCGCCGGTCGATATTCGCAACGCCATGCACGGTGTTGAGAATGATAGGAAACAACGCACCGATGAAGGTGATGAAGATCATCGACATTTCCGACGACGGAAAGATCAGGATAGAGAGAGGTATCCAGGCGACCGCCGGGATCGGCCGCAGCAGCTCGAGCGGCGGCAGCAAAAGGTCGCTCGCGGCGCGCGAACGGCCGATCGCAAAGCCGAAGCCAATTCCCAACAAGACCGCTGCGCCGTACCCGGCAAATACCCTCCACAGGCTGCTGCCGACATGCGCCAGCAACTTGGGCGACTTGAGCAGTATGATTGCGGACTGCAGAACTTCAGTCGGCGGCGGCACATTGCGAAATGTGACGAAACCCAGACTCAGGTGCAGAACTGAGGCGAGTTGCCACAGCACGATGCAAGCGACGATCGAGAGACCCCGAACCAGCCAGCGCGCCCATGGCACCTGGCCAGCGGTGCGAGTGGTCATCATTGCTCACCGGCTCGCGACAAGCGCTTCCCGTGCGCCGGCATAGTCCACCACCACGCCACCATGCGCCGTCGACCACCTTTCCGCCCCATCTTTGAGCAGGAACGCACTGAGCTCCCCCTTTGGCGATCGCACAAACCACGCCTGATTGGCGAACAGCTTGATGCCGGTTTCGCGATCCTGGGCATAGATGACGCGAATTGCCTTGCCTTGCTTCTCCAGGCCAGCAAGAGCCGTCAAAGCGCCCTCCGGTGAACTGAAGTGCTGAACGAGCGGCTCGTCCTTGACCCAAATCTGGGCGACACGACTGAAATCCGTGATCTTGGCGCCGGTCGTCGCATCCTGGGCCTTCAGCCCAAGCTGGTCGTAGCTCTTCAACTGTGCTTCGTAGTCACCGCCGGCTTCCGCAACTGCCGCCCGGATGTATTTGTCGGTCACGAACTGATTGATATCGAGGTCGCTATCGGCGCGCTTCAACAGCTTCAGTGTCTTGATCGAGGTAGCCACGGCCTGACGATATTCGGGCTTCCAGGTCACGTCGCGCGTCTGCAGGCCGAGCGGTCCATGGAACAGATAGACAACTTCCGCCTCGATACCGGTCACCTTGGCAATCAGATCGCTGTATTTCTCCGGTTCGTTCGCGATCAAGCGATCCGCCTCGAGTGCGGCGCGCAGGTAGGCAACGACGATTTCCGGATACTTTTCCGCGTAGTCGGCATCGACCAACGCGCCGTGAAACGTTGGCGCATTGGCTTGCGAACCATCAAAGATCTTGCGGGCAAATCCGCGCCAGGGGAACAGTTCGGCAAACGGAACGAAATCGGCGTGCGCCTCGATCTTGTTGGCCTGGAGCGCAGGACCTGCGACTTCAGGCGCCTGGGTGATGATGTGGACGTCGGTCTCTGGGTTCCAGCCCTCGGCTTCGATGGCGCGCAGCAGCATGCCGTGCGACGTCGATGCGAAGGGCACGGAAATCGTCTTGCCCTTGAGGTCCTTGATCGACTGAACCGGAGAGTTCGAGGGCACCACGATGCCGTTGCCGCTGCCCTTCGTGCTGCCGGACAGGACACTGATGAAGAGGCTCCGGCGGCCCGCCTTCTGGAACGCCACTCCGTTGAGCGAACCCGGAAAATCCGCCATCGCGCCAAAGTCCAGCTTGCCGGCGACCATTTCGTTGGTCAGCGGGGCGCCGCTGGTGAAATTCTTCCATTGGATGTCGTAGGTCACATCCTTGTACTTGCCGTCATGCGGCAGGAATTTCTCCAGCAGCTTCAGCTCGCGAATCAATAGGCCGCCGGTCGCGCAATTGATGGTGGTGTCCTGTGTTCCGACAGCAACCCGGATGGTTTCGGCCTGTGCTATCGCGGCTAGGCCAAATAGAACAAGCGCGGCGGTGGCTGCTGTCTTCATAAAGTAAAGCAAACGCATCGGCCCATCTCCAACGATCGATCGGCGGCCAGCAGCCACCGCAAGACGCAAGACCGGACTATCGAGCCGACACCACGGCAACAGAAGCAATTACTTGCATCGCGTCGGAGAAGTCATTCGCTGGCGGATTCCAATCGCGGCACGCAGCAAGCGCCTCAAATGATTTTCTCACGCCAGGCGGATCGGCAGTGAATCCATTCCCGCGGAATGTCGTTCTCGCGTCAGCTTTGCTAAGTGCGTTGACGGACATTCAAAGAAGTGGACTTCGCCATCTTCTCACACTTAGCTAGGGGACGACAGCGCAGGACACCCGGGCCGCAATGACCACAATCAAGGAAGCTTCCGAAGGCTACTCCCGCACTCCGATGGTGCAGACAGGCATCTCCGTGGACGGTAGCTATCGAACAAGGGATAGCCTTGCGGTCTCCAGCGGACCGCGCGCGATGGCCAGCGACTCCGCATTTTTCATGAGCGAGAGCATCGACGGCCTCAACGTCGGCGCGCAGTTCCTGGATCGCTTGTCCGCCGAACAAAAGGCCAAGGTCCTGGCCGCTGGACGCGCCGTTTTCACCGCGCAGGGCGAAATGGTGTTCAGCCAGGGGGAGCATCACAGCGGCATCTTCATCATCAGGAGAGGACAGGTCCGTGTCTACTACACGGCGCCATCCGGCCGGGAGATCACCCTCGCCTACTGGACGCCTGGCCACTTCATCGGCGGCCCCGAGATCTCCGGCGGAGGACCCCACATGTGGTCCGGCGTCGCAATGGAGGACTGCGAGATCACGGCCTTGTCCAGCCCCGCGCTGCAAAGATTGCTGGTCCAGATGCCGGCTTTCGCACTGGCGTTGATCGATGGGCTCATCGCCAAGGGCAAGTGCTATTCGTCGATGGCGCAGATGCTCGGAACCCGCTCGGTGATCGAGCGGCTCGCCCAGTATCTTTTGAATCTCGCCGAGCTGTACGGGCTCGCCGACGGCGACACAGTCATCATCAACCGAAAAGTGACACATGACCAGATCGCCGCGATGGTTGGCTCGACCCGTCAGTGGATCACCATGATGCTGAAGCGGTTCCAGTCCAAGCGCATCATCGCGATCGAGGACGGCGTCATAAGGATCAGGCGGCTCGATCTCCTCGAGGACATCCTGTTCAAGGAATAATCAGCCGCCGCCAATCTGCCCAAGCGCCCAGATCACGGTCTTTCGAACGTCGGGATCCGCGTCGCCAGTATTCCGCGTGAGGGCGTCGCGCGAGCGTGGATCGGCGATATCACCGAGCGCCGCGGCGGCATCCTTGCGCAACGAAGGCAGCTCGTCGTCAAGGAAGGCAACAATAGCTTCGACCCCGTCCCGAACGCGCAGCCGGCCAAGATTTTGCAACGCCTTCTGACGGACTTGCCAGTAGCTGTCGGCGAGCGAAGCAATCAGCGCGCCCGCCGCTGAAGCCTGACCGATCCGCCCAATCGCTTCCGCCGCAGCAGCCCGGACCTGCCACTCCGAATCCGAAAGCGCGGCGGCTGCGGCCTGAGCCGCGACCTCGTTGCGAGCAAACGACAGCGCGTTGACGGCCGCAAGCCGGACATCCGCCGATTTGTCCCGCGTTGCGCTGATCAAGGATGGCAGGGTTTCAGTCTTCTTGAGATAGCCGATTACTCCGACGGCCTGCACACGCACGCCGGGATCGTCGTCACCAATTCCTGTGATCGCGGGACCGAGCGATGCATCGACCTGGAGTGCCTTCAGTGCCCGAAAAACGGCCGCGCGCACAAAAGCGGCCGGATGGGTAACTAACGGCAGGAGGACGCCACTTGCCTCGGGATCGCGGAGTTCGGCAAGGCTGTCAGCGGCCGCCCGGGCGACCTCCGCCACAGGGTCGGCTACGACGCCGATCAGGGCTCTGGCAACGTCGATGCCGTCAAACTCGCCAAGCGCTTGCGCGGCCTGCTGGCGGACCACCGGTTCAGCGTCGAGGATGGCACCCGCCAGCAACGGAACCGCCTCGCCGCTCGACGTCTCCACGAGGTCAAGCACCGCAAGTCGGCGCACCGATGGGTCTTCACTCGTTAGCCGCTCAGCAATCTCTCCGAGATCTCCGAACGCTTCGAATGGCTCGAACACGGTCATGTCAGCGCAACAGATAGGGAATGTTGACCGTCACGGCGCCGGTCGGGCAATCGGTCTCGCAGGGCATGCAGTACCAGCATTCGTCGTATTTCATGTAGGTCTTGCCGGTGAGATCGCTGATCCGGAGCACATCCAGCGGGCAAACGTCGACGCACACCGTGCACCCCTTGTCGGCAATGCATTTAGCCTCGTCGACGACAACTGGAACAGCGGTTGGCGTATGAGCAATTGGCATGAAACGTCCGCTTCTCTCTAGGCGTGCTGCCGGATGCGCTGGCGGTCATAGGCCGAACGCTCGGATTGGTCGATTGGGACTATGTAGGGCGCGACCGGCCGCTTCTCTGCGGTCATCCGTCCGCCCCGCTTGCGCAGGATGCTGTGGCAGAACCAGTCGTCATCATTCTTCTCGGGATATTCAACACGATAATGATAGAGCCCCCATCGGCTCTCGGTACGAAACAGCGAAGCAAACGCCGCCATTTCGGCACAATCCAGGATCGACGCCGCTTCCAGCGAACGCATCAGTTCGTGCGCGTCACGCACCACCATCGCGCTCTCCATATCCTCGCGGATTTCGGCGAAACGCGCCTGCCCCAGCTTCATTTTCGCGGTCACTTTCGGCGGCTGAAGATAGTCATTCACGAAGCGTCGCGTCTTGTATTCAAGCTGGTTTGGCGGGATGCCATCCTCCCGTCGTGTCGCGGCCAGCACGCGTTGCTGCTCGCGCACGACATCGGCGGCGTTGTAGTCGGCGAGGTCGATGTTGGCTGCAACTTCCGCCGCGTGCTCGCCCGCCACCGCTCCGTTGGTGAAGGCGCCGAGCATGTAATTATGCGGGACGCTTGCCATATCGCCGGCCGCATAGAGGCCCGGCACTGTGGTACGCGCAAATTCGTCGACGTAGACCCCCGAGGCACTATGTCCGGAGCAAAAGCCGATCTCGGAGATGTGCATCTCGATCATGCGTTCGCGGTAATTTGTCCCCCGATTCTCGTGGAACCGTCCCCGTGACGGTCGCTCGACCTGATGCAAGACCGCCTCGATCTTGCCGATCGTATCGCTGTGCAGGTGATTGAGTTTCAGGAATACAGGTCCCTTGCCGGACTGCAGCTCGTTATAGAACTCCTGCATCATCTGTCCCGACCAGTAGTCGCACTCGATGAAGCGGTTGCCTTCGCTGTTGGTGGTATAGGCTCCGAACGGACCGGCCACATAGGCGCAGGCGGGACCGTTGTAATCCTTGATCAAAGGATTGATCTGGTAGCATTCGAGGTTCGCGAGAGCGGCACCAGCATGGTAGGCCATGGCGTAGCCGTCGCCGGAATTGGTCGCGTTCTCGTAAGTGCCCCAGAGATAGCCCGATTGCGGCAAGCCCAACCGGCCCGCGGCCCCGGCACACAGGATGACAGTCTTCGCCCGCAACACCAGAAACTCGGCACTGCGCGTGTTGACGGCAATGGCACCGGCAATCTGTCCATCGCGTCCGGTCAATAGGCGTGTCGCCATGTAGCGGTTCGAGATTAGCACCTTCTCCCGGCGCAATTGGCGGTAGAGCGCCTTCTTGACGGTATCGCCATTCGGCATCGGCAGCACGTAGGAGCCGAGATGATGGACCTTCTTGACGTCGAAATCACCGTTCTCGTTTTTCTGGAATTTGATGCCGAAACGGTCGAGTTCCTGGATGATCTCAAAGCAGCGTGATGCATATTTGTACACTGCCGCCTGATCACAGATCCCGTCATTCGCGATCGTGATCTCCTTGGTGTACTGCTCCGGCGTCGCGTAGCCTGGGATGACTGCGTTATTCAGCCCGTCCATCCCCATCGCGATCGCGCCGGAGCGTTTGACGTTGGCCTTCTCGAGCAGAACGACGCGCGCTTCCGGACTGTGACGCTTTGCCTTGTAGGCCGCCATCGGCCCAGCCGTACCCCCGCCGATCACCAGCACGTCGCAGACGACTTCCGTCAGGCCACTTTTGATCTCATCCATGTTGCGGCCTCAGGCTGACTGCTGTCCGGCGAGTTCGCGCAAATACGACCACGGATAGATCCCGCGGTCATGCCCATCCGAGAAATGGAGCCGCAGGGCGTAGTTTCCGACTGGTTCGATCGCCGCGATGTGCAGATCGGTCGGGAGCGCCAGTTCAATGCCCTCGATCTGGCGACGGATTTCGCTGGCCGCACGGCTCGCTCGGCGCAGGGCCACCGCATCAACCTGCCGGATCCCGCAATCCGCCCAGGTCAGCACCAATGCCGTTGCGTCTTCGCATAGCTCGATCTGGGTTGGTTGCACGTCCGGCTCTCCGCTTTGCCGCGCTTCTAGGCCGACCAAGCCTCCCCATCACGCAATAAATTGCTTTCATGCCCGATCGGGATCAGATGGTCGCGGGCTGTCAGCTTCCCATCGTAAGGCCGGTCTCGCAAGCTGGACGCGGCGGCCCAGCAACCCCAGACGCAGAAACATGCCGCAGCAGCAGAGGACGCGAGGCTGAACAGGCTGCTAACTGGCGCCGCCAGATGGTGAAAGACGCATCTGCTGGGTCTTGGAGCTTCCGAAGCAAATTAGCAGGTCCGCTAGGATGAGGTGACACCGCCGAAGCGAGGTTCATCGGCAAGGCGATGCGGAGTCGCTCTTGCAAATTCGGCGTTGTCGAAGAACACCAGCGGGATGGTCGCGTGCAATGGTAAGCCCCCCATTCCTCGCATAGCATCTTTGAGTCTGGGGTCCACCTCACTATTCACCGATTCGCGGCTGGGGCGTCCTCATCATTTGCAGTGCTTTTTTGAGCACTTGGCGCATTGGTTGCACCATCAGGCTGGGGGATCGCACCCACGGCATGAAGAACGTCGGACGAAGAGTGGCTGTGCGAAATCGTCATAGAAATGAAGATTGAGGCGGCCTCATCCGGGTCTATGGGCTTCGGAGAAGATGGCGTTCAGGCGTTCGCCGACTTCGGGATCGAAAACCAGGCCCCTATCAGGCGTGCGCGCAGCGCATCGCCCCCAGTGAAATGGCACCCGGAGAGCGTGAGCATAGCGACCCGAAGAGGGGCACGCGGGTCCGAGTGCAGCGACGAGACCGGTTTAACAGCGGCCCCCGGAAACGGGGCAGTGATAGCGATCGCCGAAGGCTAGCCCCTTTTCCGAGAGCCCCCCGCGAGGAGCACAACAGTACTTGTGCGAGGGGACCGTTAGCGGGAGGCCGAGACGCAGACTCGGTGAGCGCAATTCATAGGGCCCGGTCCGCGATCAGCGGACGCGCCATGCCGCCGGCGCGTTCCCGCTAGGAAGTCGCAGGAACGAAACGGTGGACTCCTGGTCCAGGGGGTTCAGCCAAGCTTTCGTGGGGGGAGTCCTGGTCGCCGTCTTCACCTTCTATCTTCTCAACCCGCCGCAGGGCTCTCAGATTCGAGACTGCCCAGCCCAGCTCTATGCCTTTGAGCAGTCTCGCGCTGCCTAAAATCAGCGATGATGCGGCGGGCCTAAGATCTCGCGACTTCCCAAAGGCCGCGCCTCAACCCGTGGGCTGAACGGAGGAAAGCTGGATTGCTCTGTCCGTGATTTTCATGACCTCCGAGAGCGTTTCTCGTAACGGTTATCTCGGTTTCGGAACGGGCCTTAGACGATGCGCGCGCCTCATGTTGGCCCTAAACCAACGGGCGTCATCTTCCTTCCACGCGCTATCGGCGCTCAACCGTCGCATGCCCATGACGGTCCGATCCGTACCAACTATAATCTACTGCTCGGACAGAATTTTCTCTAATTTCATTCCAGCCAAGGGGGCCACGAGCCGAGATTGAAGCGATGCCACCCGCGAAACGTGCCAAGGTGACAACGACTCTGCCGGGCCTTTCGACAGCGGCCACATCCGGGGCAAGCTCAGCCGAAAGCAGAGACTTCCTCTGCGGACTTGGATTGGACATCGACTCCATTAACGTGCATCTCTACGAGCTTCGCTGGCACACGGCCGGAGAGCTCGGCGTTACCGGACCACAATGGATGATCCTCATGGCCTTGGAGGATCTCGACAAGGCGCTGGTGTCCCGTTCAATTGATGGCACGGCAGCTAAAACAGCACGACAACACCAGTGTGCGATGCGGTCGCGCGCTGTTCTGGTTACCGCGGCCGCCTCCCTCATCGAACTGAAGTTTAAAGAGCGGTCCCTTTTCAATTCTATCTAACCGCGAAGTCAAAATATATTACCCGTTTAAATTGCTGACAGCCACGTTTATAAGCAGCCAGCTCCGCTTCTGGAGCGATATGGAGTCGGCAATGTCTCAAGCAAACTGGAAATTGGCGAAATGGATGGGCGCGGCTTGCCTCGGGCTGCTGCTGGCGGGACCGGCAAAGGCGCAACCCCTCTGGAGCTGGACCAACCAATACGGCTCCACCCTAGCGGTCAACAGCTACAACCAGAGCACAGGCGCGATTTCCGGCACCTATACCAACAACGCGAGCAATAGCTGCGATGAAGGCGCGCCTCAGGCCATGACCGGCTGGCTCGCCCAGACCAATAACGGCACGGCGATCAGCTTTTCAGTCAACTTCGTCGGCTGCGGCTCGACTACCGTGTGGACCGGACAGCTCAATGCCGCGTCGGGCTTTCAGGGCCTTTGGCTGCTTTCGCTCGCCGAGCCGGTGGTATGGAATGGCATCAGTGCCGGGGCCGACATCTTCACTTTCGCTAATGGCGACAAGTCGAAATTGACGTCAGCTGGTGGCGAGGCGGCCACGGGCGGCGCAGGCGAGAAGCTCTCGAACACGAAGAATCGCAAATGACATAACTAGCCAGCGTGACGACGTTTCGAACAACGTCGTCACGCTGTCCGCCTTCATTGCATGGCAAAGAGGCTCAATGCAGTGCGCAACCTTACGGCGCCTCCGAAACACCCGGCTCTCCATTTCGTCGGCTGCTGGCACACACGTCCCGAGGACGTCGCATCGCCGTAGTACGTCGACGCGCGAAACACCTCGGATTGCGTCCGGCGTTCGCGGCACGCCCTGAACGGATTCGTCATGGTCATCGTGGACCTGCGTCTCTGCCCGGCTGGATGTTGCCGACCAAGTTCTGGCGGATGACATCTTGACGCCGTATGACCACAAGCATGCGGTGACCTATCTGGCGCATTCTTCACGGGAATGTGCAAGATCTGGGTGCATTGCTTGATGGCCGTAGGCTCGCGGCCAGGGACGAAGTGGAGAAGCTGCGCAATGCGAACAGGCGGCCGTTGCGATTGTTATCCAAAGTCCCAATGTGAAGCTGAACGACGCAAATATGAATCCGAGGCGACACACTCCGGTGAGAAACGAGATTCTTCGTTCGTTATGTACAGTGTTTGTCGGAGCAAAGGCGCCCAAAGCGCTGGCAAAGTCAGCGCGTCGGCCTCGTCCGAACAGGGGCAATGCGGATGGGAGATATAATGTTCGACCGTGATGGCAACTTGATCTCTCAACTTCTGCTTTACGTTGTTCTGTTGCTTATTGTTGCGTCTCTGATGATTGCTGCATGGCAGACTACATGATGATTGAAACCAGTCGGGGCGAGTTGCTGGAGGCTTTGGTCGAGCGCCATAATGGGGAAATCGGGTTCGGGCGTCGGAACATTAGATCCTCGTTAAAAGACGTTCCGGGGGCCGTTGCAACAGAGCGTAGATTAAAATCGACGTCCGCACCTTGTACGAAAAGAATCAATCTGAAGCTGAGACGACACGAAGAGCGACGAGATTGTTCGTTGTTGCTACCGTGATCGTCGGAGCAAGGGCGCCCCAAATCTGTCTTTCCGTCTGCGCGACCAAGCCGGGCGCAAGCTGCCGATCTGTTGCCCCGCACTGTTGCCTGCCGCAGGGGGGCAGCGCGCTCATCCGAGCAGTGCTATTTCGTCTTGCGACGTGGGCGCGCCGGCTTGCGGGCTTTAGGCAAGGTCCAGGGTGTCGTCGCACCTTTGGGGGGCTCAACAAAGAGTTCAAGTATATCAACACGTAGCGATTCGGCGATCCGTTCGAGAAGTTCAATTGTCGCGTTTTTTGATTGCCGCTCAAGACCGCCCACATAGGAGCGGCCAATCCCGGTATCGCGAGCCAATTGCTCTTGCGAAATACCGCGATCTACACGGATCCGACGCACATTCCAAGCGACAAGCGCACGAGCTTTCATGCGCCAAAGCATGCCATCTGGCATGGTCATCAAACCACTGGCTATAACCATACTATTGCAGCAAATTCACCCGGATGCAGATCCGGCGCATAGCTTAGATAGAATAGCCGGCACTTGACACAAAGGGTCCGGATGTCGTGCCGAATGAGCTGACGCTGACCACCTGACGAGCCGCTCTTGTGACAGAGTGGCGGTGCCTTGATGCCGACGGTGACGAGTAATCCATCGTCCGGAAGAGCATCGGCGTCTTAAAAGATTTAATCCGGGCGTGATGAGAATTGTGCCGGAACCTTGAGGCGTGTTGCCACTGCCGAAAGGGCGGTCTCAGGCTCTATAGATTGGCCTTGATGGTTTCCTTACGCGCCAATCCTCGCTGTCGTACCTTTCCACCGGCAACTGCAATCTTTCGGCTCGTTCGTCGCGGTCTTTCTTTCGAAACTCACGCTCGCGCTGCTCGAACTTGGTTAGCTCGTCATTCGCCGCTCGCATGAAATCAGCGTGCGAGCGACCGGCGCCTTCGGTGCGGACAGGCATACTCGTCTCCTGACAGTTTTGTCAAAACGTAAGCCGAAAAATGCCGGCGAGCGACCACTTAGCTCAGATTATCTTGAGAATGCCGCAGCTAAATCGCAATGAATCGGGCGAATGCCCCTGAGCGAAACGTGGCGCGAACACCTAACGGAGCACGATAAATCAACGACTTAGCAGCTCTTGCATCGCACGCTGGGCACCTGCCTCGACCAGGCCTCAAATGTAGCCGAGCGGATCGAACACCGACGCCACGCGCCGACCGGCCTTGTCGGATTGGATCGCGTTGACATCGTAGCGCCAGCGCCCTTCACACACCGGTCCCATCCAGCTCTGTCATGGTGGACTGCGCGATCGCCGCCGGCGTGAGCATCGTCCCGGCCCCGGTAGTTTCGGCGAGCAGGGAACACATCGCGGCGGCGATTGCGATGCTCGACACCTTCACCCCTGGCCACGACACTTGGCCATGCGCTTGGGCTTAGACCGAGCATAGGCTGAGGCGAAACGGCTGAGAACTAAATTGAGTGCGGATAAGTACTTCCTGGTTAGAGAGAGAAGCCGCAAAGCGCATGCTGATCAGGATCAGATAGAGGGATAGCGCGATCCGGACAATCGGAGAAACTCGCCACGCGAGCACTGGGCGTCGCTCCATATATCACGAGAGCAAACGTCGAAATCCGAATTCGGCAAAATCAGGTAACATCTGAATCGGCTAGGCTTTGCCACGAGTCGTGCGCATCTATAGCGAGACGCAACAATTTTACGGCACGGTCAACTACCAACCTTCGCAATTGATCCAGATGACAGAAGCATGTCACCTTCCGCTGATGAACGTCGGCCGGTCAAACGCACGACCAGGGACTCGACATGCAAGACCAACCACGCTCTGCTCTCGCCAACGATGCCGTTCC
>NZ_JAQOSR010000154.1:0-22210 GCF_046718885.1 Bradyrhizobium sp. UFLA01-814
ATCCTAAGTCTCGTGGGCTCGGAGATGTGTATAAGAGACAGATGCGATCCGGCCTCCCCCGCAAGCGGGAGAGGCCGACCGAGCCAGCGGATAAGTCGCATTCATACGCGATTGCCCCCACCCTTGCGGGGAAGGCGAGAGGCGCTTACGCGATTTCGGAATAATGGAATTATGCCGGTGAGTTGCCCGACGTGTCAAGTCGCGTGGTCGAACGCCGGCCACCGCCACCTACTTTGCATGGGGTTGTTTTCGATACTTTGGCAGCGCGCCTCCCCCGCAAGCGGGACAGGCGAAGAAGATCACAACAACAGATCGATCAGATGCGGCAGCAGCGGGATGTCCGCGGGCGGCATCGGGTAGTCGCGTAGCTTGCTTGCGCGGACCCAGGCGAGGTTCTGGCCCTCGCGCGCCACCGCGATGCCCTCCCAGCGCCGGCAGATGTAGAGCGGCATCAGCAGATGGAAGGTCTCGTAGGCATGGCTGGCGAAGGTCAGCGGCGCGAGGCACGGCTCGCTCACGGTGATGCCGATCTCCTCGTGCAACTCGCGGATCAGGGTCTGCTCCGGCCGCTCGCCGGGCTCGATCTTGCCGCCGGGGAATTCCCACAGGCCGGCCAGCGCCTTGCCTTCGGGGCGCTGCGCCAGCAGCACGCGCTTGTCGGCATCGACAAGCGCGCAGGCGACGACGAGGGTCAGCTTGATGTCAGCCATGCAGTGGGGGATTCCTTCCGATCTTCAAGCTTTCATTAACCAGCAACGCGCCGCCAGCCAATCGATTTATGCCCGCTCGGCTTTCCGCGATTTGCGATAAGCCGGCCTTAATTCGCATCCGGCAAGGTGAGGGTTCTCATTTATCCGCCCATCATATTCTTTGCCGACATAACCCATGAGCACCTCGCGGCGACGCCGGCCGATGTGACCAAGATGGTCAACAACACGTCCGACCAGTGCGCCTTCGCCTGTCACGACTACAACGACGCCAACAACTATTACAATCTCGCCAAGACGCTCGGCGTCACGACGCGGATCGACGTGCTCCGCAGCGCGACCCAGCAGTTGATGGACACGGCCGCGAACACCGCGACCTATGCCAGCCAGTACCGGATGGCGATCTACGATTTCGGCGCCTCGTCGAAGACGATCGGCCTGCGCGCGCTGTTCTCGCTGTCGACCAGCCTGTCGAGCGCCAAGTCCGCGGCCGGCAACATCGACCTGATGGGCGTCTACGGCAACAACGATTCCTACACGGCCGACAAGGACAGCCAGTTCTCGACGGTGCTTCCGGCCATCAGCAACGCGATCAGCGCGCCGGGCCCGGGCACGGCGGCAGCGCCGATGAAATATCTGTTCTTCGTTTCCGACGGCGTGGCCGACGAGCCGAATTCAAGCTGCCTGAAGCCGATCAGCGGCGGCAATCGCTGCCAGTCGCCGATCAACCCGGCGCTGTGCACGGCCATCAAGAACCGCGGCATCAAGATCGCGGTGCTCTACACGACTTACCTGCAGCTGCCGACCAACAACTGGTACATGACCTGGATCGATCCGTTCAATCAGGGCCCGTTCGGCCCGTCGCCGAACAGCCAGATCGCGCAGAACATGCAGGCCTGCGCGTCGCCGGGCTTCTATTTCGAGGTCAGCCCGACGCAAGGCATCGCCGACGCGATGAATGCGCTGTTCAAGAAGGCCGTCGCCGACGCGCGGATCAGCAGTTAGCTCTCTCACCGTCACCCTGAGGAGGCCGCAAAGCGGCCGTCTCGAAGGGGCGACGGCCAGGGTTTCTCTATGCGGCGCTCTCGTGGCCGTGCATCCTTCGAGACGCGCTACGCGCTCCTCAGGATGACGGGACTCACGCCGTCATTGCGAGCGAAGCGAAGCAATCCATCTGTCCGTACGCTCGGAACGATGGATTGCTTCGTCGCTTCGCTCGTCGCAATGACGGAGAACCCTACGACCGGTAATCGCCGTTGATCGCGACGTATTCCTTGGTGAGGTCGCAGGTCAGCACGCGGTCTTTGGCCTTGCCGAGGCCGAGCGCGACCTTGATCTGGATCTTCGGCGCCTTCATCGCCTCCGACACCTCCTTCTCGTCGTAGGACGGGTCGCGCGCGCCGCTCTTGGCGACGCGGATGCCGTTGAAGGAGATCGAGAGCTTGTCGCGGTTGGCGGGCTCGCCGGCCTTGCCGACCGCCATCACCACGCGGCCCCAATTGGCGTCCTCGCCGGCGATCGCGGTCTTCACCAGCGGCGAATTGGCGATCGACATCGCGATCTTGCGCGCCGACGGTTTGGTGGTGGCGCCCTCGACCACGACCTCGACCAGCTTGCGGGCGCCTTCGCCGTCGCGCGCCACCTGCTCGGACAGATCAGCGAGGATCTGCTGGAACGCCTTGGAGAAGGCCTTCAGCCGCGGGTCGCTGGCGCGCGAGATCTTCGGCGCGCCTTGGGCGGCGGCGGCGCCGGTCGCGAAGGCCAGCAACGTATCCGAGGTCGAGGTGTCGCCGTCGATGGTCAGCGCATTGAAGGTGTCCTCGACGCCGGCCTTGAGCAGCGATTGCAGCACCGATGCCGACAGCGGCGCGTCGGTGAAGATGAACGACAGCATGGTCGCCATGTCGGGCATGATCATGCCGGCGCCCTTGGCCATGCCGTTGATCGTCACCTTGGCCTTGCCGAGCTTCACGGTCGCGGTCGCCACCTTCGGAAAGGTGTCGGTGGTCATGATCGCCTTCGCCGCGTCCATCCAGAGATCGGGGGTGGCGGTCTCGGCGAGCTGCGCCAGCACGCCGTCGAACTTGGTGGCGTCGAGCGGCTCGCCGATCACGCCGGTGGAGGCGAGGAACACGTCCGATGTCGCGCAGCCGACCGCCTTCGCCGCGATCTGCGCGGTCAGCGCGGTGGACGCCTTACCGGTCTTGCCGGTGAAGGCGTTGGCATTGCCGGAATTGACCACCAGCGCGCGCGCCGATCCTTTTTTAGAAGATCCTGCGCCCTTCAGCTTGGCGCGGCACCATTCGACCGGCGCCGACGGGCACTTCGACTTGGTGAAGACGCCGGCCACCGTGGTGCCCTTGTCGAGCAGCGCGAGCAGCACGTCGGTGCGCCCCTTGTAGCGGATGCCGGCGGCAGCGGTCGCAAGCCGCACACCCGCGATCACGGGCATCTCGGGAACGTCGGGCGGGGCGAGGGGGGAGACGGCGGTGGACATCGGGAAGCTTCCGGCTACGGGGAGGGAAGCGCTCCATAACATCTCGCCGCAAGAAGCGGGAGAGGGCTGCGATGCGAACGCGCGACAGCGTCGTCCCGGCGAAGGCCGGGACCCATAATCACCGTCATCAATTGTTCAAGAAACTGCTGCCACAGCAAGACAAGCTCCGCTGCGGCGTATGGGTCCCGGCCTGCGCCGGGACGACGGGATCTTCAAAGAAGCCGTAGCCCGGATGGAACGAAGCGCAATCCGGGACGAGTCCCTCCGCGGCAACAGACCCCGGATTTCGCTGCGCTTCATCCGGGCTGCGAGGAGGCTGCAAAAACGCAAATGGCCGGGACATGCCCGGCCATCGCAACTGCAACTACGTTCGCGAAGCTTACTTCTTCGGCGGCGCCATCTTGTTGTCGGCGGGCTTCGGCGCGTCCTTGGCGGCATCCGCCGGCGCGGCGGCATCGGCCGGCTTGTCCATGCGCTCGACCTTGGCGGCCTCGCGCAGCTTGGCGACATAGTCGGCCTGCGCCTTGCGGGTCACATAGGTTTCGATCTGGGCCTTCACCTGCTCGAAGTCGGGTGCCTTGCGGTTGCGCTTTTCCTCGACCTTGATGATGTGCCAGCCGAACTGCGACTTGACCGGATCGGAGATCTTGCCCGGCTCGAGCGAGAAGGCGACCGCGGAGAATTCCGGCACCATCTGCTCCTTGGTGAAGAAGCCGAGGTCGCCGCCGTCGGAGGCGCCTGGGTCCTTGGACTTCTTCTTGGCGAGCTCGCCGAAGTCGGCGCCCTTGTCGAGCTCGGCCTTGATCGCCTTGGCCTCGTCCTCGGTCTCGACCAGGATGTGGCGGGCGCGCACCTCCTGCTCGCCGGTGATCTGCTTGGCGGCCTCCTCATAGACCTTCTTCATGGCGTCGTCGGTGGTCGCGGCCTTGCCCTCGTTGGCAAGCAGGCTGTCCATCAACAGGCGGTTGCGGGTGAAGGCGAGCCGCTTCTTGAAGTCGTCATTGTTCTCGATCTTCTTGTCCTCGGCGGCCTTGGACACGATCTTCATGTCGATCAGGAAGGACAGCACGTTGTCCTTGCGGGTCGAGGGGTCCATCTGCTGCAGGCTCGGGCCGAGTTCCTCCTCGGCGAGCGCCACGTCGCTGGCGTGGATCTCCGAACCGTTGACCTTCGCCAGCACCGGGTCGGATTCCGCGGCCCGGACCGGGAGGCCGGCAGCCAGCACTGCGACAAGACAGCCCGTCGCGGCCAGGGTGGCGAGGCCGATGCGCAGGCCGGTTTTGGTTTCCGGAGGCGAGGTGGTCATGCAAAATCCTTGTCTCAAAGGGGGGAAGCTCGAGCGGGGCGGACACTCGCCCAATCGTGTTACATTGGCAACGCGAAAGTCTTGTCAAAATGATGAATTCCTTGACATCTTGCCAGCGTTGACAACCCCCCGACCGGGCCATATCTCTGGCCAACCGCGTCAGCGGTGAGAGCGCTTATTTTGCTGCGTTTTTCGCCGTTGAACCCAGGATGGCCTGTTTCCCACTCAATTGGCGGAGGAGCTCCGGGCCGGGGCTCGAACCGTAGCGCGTCACGGTGAGTTGATAGGCGATCCGGCGGACCATCTCAGGCTGTAATCCAGACTGAATTCCAAGACTATTCCAAGACCGAACTTCAAGACTGAACGAAGACCGAACCCGAGACCGAAGAACAGGAATTTCGCATGATCGGCGCGCTCGCCCGCAAGTTTTTCGGCTCCGCCAACGACCGTCGGGTCAAGGGGTATCAGTCCCGCGTCAACGCCATCAACGCGCTGGAGCCCGAGCTCGTCAAACTGACGGACGATCAGCTCAAGGCCCGCACCGCCGAATTCAAGCAGCAGCTCGCCAGCGGCAAGACGCTCGACGATATCCTGGTTCCGGCCTTCGCCACGGTGCGCGAGGCCGCCAAGCGGACGCTCGGCCAGCGCCATTTCGACGTTCAGCTGATCGGCGGCATGGTGCTGCACGAGGGCGACATCGCCGAGATGAAGACCGGCGAAGGCAAGACGCTGGTTGCGACGCTCGCGGTCTACCTCAACGCGCTCGCCGGCAAGGGCGTCCACGTCGTCACCGTCAACGACTACCTCGCCCGCCGCGACTCCGGCTGGATGGGCCAGATCTACGCCTTCCTGGGGCTGACCACCGGCGTGATCGTGCACGGCCTCGACGACGCCGAGCGCAAGGCCGCCTATGCCTGCGACATCACCTACGGCACCAACAACGAATACGGCTTCGACTATCTGCGCGACAACATGAAGTACCGCCTGGAGGACATGGTCCAGCGCGAGCACTACTACGCGATCGTCGACGAAGTGGACTCCATCCTGATCGACGAAGCGCGCACGCCGCTGATCATCTCCGGCCCGCTCGACGACCGGTCGGATTTCTACAACACCATCGACACCTTCATGCCGAATCTCGCCAAGAAGGACGACTACGAGGTCGACGAGAAGCAGCGCACGGTGACGCTGACCGAAGCCGGCATGGAGAAGCTGGAGAACCTGCTGCGCGACGCCGGCCAGCTCAAGGGCGACTCGCTGTACGACGTCGAGAACGTCTCCGTCGTGCATCACGTCAATCAGGCGCTGCGCGCGCACACGCTGTTCACGCGCGACAAGGACTACATCGTCCGCGACGACGAGGTCATCATCATCGACGAGTTCACCGGACGCATGATGCAGGGCCGCCGCTATTCGGAAGGCCTGCACCAGGCGCTGGAAGCCAAGGAGCACGTCACGGTCCAGCCCGAGAACCAGACGCTGGCCTCGATCACCTTCCAGAACTATTTCCGGATGTACCAGAAGCTGTCCGGCATGACCGGCACGGCGCTGACCGAAGCCGACGAACTGTTCGACATCTACAAGCTCGAGGTCGTGGAGATTCCGACCAACCTGCCGGTGGCGCGCCTCGACGAGGACGACGAGGTCTACCGCACCCAGAACGAGAA
The DNA here is from genome assembly GCF_046718885.1 of Bradyrhizobium sp. UFLA01-814. Classification (NCBI taxonomy): domain Bacteria; kingdom Pseudomonadati; phylum Pseudomonadota; class Alphaproteobacteria; order Hyphomicrobiales; family Nitrobacteraceae; genus Bradyrhizobium; species Bradyrhizobium sp. UFLA01-814. The sequence continues at coordinate 6,178 of NZ_JAQOSR010000154.1, forward strand.
ATACGCCGCCATCCTTGCCGAGATCGAGCGCGCCAACAAGCGGCTGCAGCCGGTGCTGGTCGGCACGGCGTCGATCGAGAAGTCGGAAGTGCTGGCCGAGTACCTGAAGAAGCACGGCTACAAGCAGATCGACTTCACGTCCGAATCCGGCATGGAGAAGCTCTATGCCGCGGCGCGCGCCGGCAAGCCGGCAAAGCTGTTCGCGGTGCTGAACGCGCGCTTCCACGAGCAGGAAGCCTATATCGTCGCGGAAGCCGGCGTGCCGGGCGCGATCACGATCGCGACCAACATGGCCGGCCGCGGCACCGACATCAAGCTCGGCGGCTCGCTCGATATGCGGATCCAGCAGGAGACCGCAGGGATCACGGATGAAGCCGAGAAGGCCAAGAAGATCGAGCAGATCAAGGCCGACATCGAGCGCTTCCGCGAGATCGTGCTGAAGGCGGAAGAGGATTTCGAGGTCGAGCCCGCCAAGGGCAGCAAGTCCGCGAAAACCGTGAAGAAGCCGGGCGGCCTCTACATCATCGGCTCCGAGCGCCACGAATCCCGCCGCATCGACAATCAGCTGCGCGGCCGCTCCGGCCGTCAGGGCGACCCCGGCCGCTCGAAGTTCTTCCTGTCGCTGGAAGACGATCTGATGCGCATCTTCGGCTCCGACCGGCTCGACAGCATGCTGCAACGGCTCGGCCTGCAGGAAGGCGAGGCGATCATCCATCCCTGGATCAACAAGGCGCTCGAGAAGGCGCAGCAGAAGGTCGAAGCGCGCAACTTCGACATCCGCAAGAACCTCTTGAAGTTCGACAACGTCCAGAACGACCAGCGCAAGGTGATCTTCGACCAGCGCGTCGACCTGATGAAGGACGACAGCGTCGTCGAGACCGTGACCGACATGCGCCATGCCTTCGTCGAGGACGTGGTCGCCAAATACATTCCCGAGCACGCCTATGCCGAGCAGTGGGACACCGCGGGCCTCAAGGACGAGCTGAAGCGCGTGCTCGATGTCGATCTGCCGGTCGACGAATGGGCGAAGGAAGAGGGCATCGCCGACGAGGAACTGCTGACCCGCATCGAGACCCATGTCGACGAGCGCATGGCGGCCAAGGTCGCGCAATGGGGGCCCGACGTGATGCGTTACGTCGAGAAGACCATCCTGCTGCAGACGCTCGACCATCTCTGGCGCGAGCACCTGATCATGCTCGACCATCTGCGCCAGGTGATCGGCCTGCGCGGCTATGGCCAGCGCGACCCGTTGCAGGAGTACAAGACCGAAGCCTTCAACCTGTTCCAGGAGATGAGCGCGCATCTGCGCGAGGCCGTCACCGCGCAACTGATGCGGGTCGAGATCGTGCCGCCGGAGGAGCCGCCGCAGCCGCTGCCGCTGATGGAAGCGCACAAGCTCGATCCCAACACCGGCGAGGACGAGTTCGCGCAGGCCCGCCTGACCGAGGCGACCTACGCCCAGGCCTCGCTGGCGCCGGGGATGATTGCCACCGACCGCAATCCGAATGACCCCGCAAGCTGGGGCAAGGTCGGCCGCAACGAGGACTGCCCCTGCGGGTCAGGCAAGAAGTACAAGCACTGCCACGGAAGGTACGCGTAAGCGCGCCACTCCAGCGAGCCGAGCGTCGAAGAGCAAGCGCGTGCAGCCCGCCGTGCCCGCTGTTCGCACGATGGCCGCCTAGCTACTTCGGCGTGTCGTAGAGCGGCTTGCCCTTGTCGACGATATGGACGGTCAACAGCTTGATCGCCTTGTCGCCGACGACCTTGTAGGCGCCGTGCGGTGCACCGCGCATGGTGATGCCAACTGCGCCGGTCGGAATTGCCACCTGCTTTCCGTCCGGCAACTCGATGGTGCCGCCTTCGAGGAAGTAGTACGACTCCTCACCATTATGGAAGTGCAGCATCGACGTGTCGCCGGGCTTCAGTTCGCTGATGCTCGTGATGACCTCCATGTTGGTGCCGCTCAAATCTGCTCGCTTCAGCTCTTTTCGAAACGGCGAGTCCTGTGCACTCGCGGGCGTGACCAGCATTGCAGCCAAAGCAAGTCCGACAATCGTCTTCATGGAAATCGTGCCTCCCTGAAAATGGTATTGAGAAATACCTGCTAGCTTCTTGGAAATTGCGCATGCCGGCAAGTGGTTGGCTTGGCAAGATACATCCCGCACCGCAAACGCGGGCCTGCTCCCATCGGAGAAAAATCCGGTGCGGCCGGTCGCCCCAGACGACGCGGCGGGCGACTGGCCCGCCCGTCGAGCCGCATCGCTCTCAGCCGGCGAAGGCCTTGTCGAGATCGGCGATCACGATCTTCTGCATCTTCAGCATCGCCTGCATCGCGCGATCGGCTGCCTTGCGATCGGGGGCGCTGAGATAGCGGCCCAGCGCTGATGGGATCACCTGCCAGGACAGGCCGAATTTGTCCTTGAGCCAGCCGCAGCGCGATTCCTGGCCGCCGTCGGTGAGCTTCTCCCAGAAGTAGTCCACCTGCTCCTGGGTCTCGACGCTCAGGAAGAACGACACCGCCTCGTTGAACTTGTGCTGCGGCCCGCCATTGAGCGCGTGGAACCGCTGCCCCTCGAGCTCGAAGGTCGCCATGAAATCGCTGACGGTCTCGATCTTCGCGTTCGGAAACACCGATTTGTAGAAGGCGACCGCATCGCGGACGTTGTTGTCGAGCCAGAGGAACGGCGTGATCGAAGTCATGACGGGGAGTCCTCGCTAATTGTCGATCGGGGAAGCCTGCGCGACGGCGCGCGAAGGCTGCGCCGCAGGGCGCGCCCCAAGGACGCACCAAACCGCCGCATCCCGACATTCCTTGCCGGTCTTTTTTCGATGGTTTCGATAGGAACGCGCCGGGCCGGCGCGGCCTTAATTGGCGCTGCCGATCAGGCTTTCCAGCAGGCGCTTGAGCTCGGTGGTCGACTTGTCACCATAGCTCTCGACGATGTGCTCCTCCTGGCTCACCGCCAGCGAGTTGAGCCGCCGGCACAGCGCCTTGCCGCGGTCGGAGACGAACATCAGCACCTTGCGGCGATCCTTGGGATCCTGGACGCGGTAGACCAGGGCGTCCGACACCATGCGGTCGATCATCTTGGTCAGCGTCGGATGGTTGAGCAGCACAGCATCCGCAAGCTCGCCCATCGAGTGGCCGTTGCCGTCGGACAGCACTTTCAGGATGCGCCACTGCTCGACCGGCACGCCTTCCTTGGCGAGCCGCGTCTCCAACTGCCGGTTGATCTCCCGGTTGGCTTGCGCCAGCAGGTAGGCGAGATGTTCGGTGATCGGGGAATTTTCTTTCGGCGGTTTAGCCACGGCGTGAGACCTGGTTCCTGACCCGGTGAATGAATGTCCGGCAACTCATGCCGTTTCTATATGCACTTCAATTGTTGAATATTCAACATTTTCACCTAGGATATTCCCCCAACCAAGGGGCGGATGCCGCGACCGCCCGCTGGCTGCGTTGCGTACTGCTTCCCAGACAGGAGTTGGCGTGCTCTCGACGGTCTCTTTCCAGGCGTATGGCGGCATGCCCGTCGCGCCGCCGCTGCTGTTTCGAAACCCGTCGTCCTGCGCGGCCGATCTCGCTTTGACCCTCAAGCCCGGCTCGTCGCGCCGTCGCGGCACCGACAGCAAGCTTCGAATCGGCAATTTCATCACCTTCTCCGGCGCGCCCGGGATCTGGGGGCCGATCTCCGCCAACAGCGTCATGCTCGCGGTCGCCGAGATCAACCGCCGCGGCGGCATCCGCGGCCGCGAGGTCGAATTGTCGATGTACGACGCCGGCGGGCCCATCGAGGAGGTGGTGCGCCGCGCCGAACGGGCGATCGCCTTCGACGAGATCGACGTCATCATGGGCTCGCATATCTCGGCAGTGCGCCTCGCGCTGCGCAAGGTCACAGCCGGCCGCATCCCCTATGTCTACACGCCGGTCTATGAGGGCGGCGAGCGGACGCCGGGGGTGATGGCGATCGGCGAGACGCCGCGCGCGGAAAGCCGGCCGGCGATCCACTGGCTCACCGAGGTCAAGAAGGCGCAGCGCTGGTATTTGATCGGCAGCGACTATGTCTGGCCCTGGCAGTCGCATCGCGCGGTGAAGCGCTACATCAAGGAGGCCGGTGGCCATGTCGTCGGCGAGGAATTCGTCCCGCTCGGCGAGGACAATCACGAGCCGCATCTGGCGCGGATTCGCGCCGCCAAGCCCGACGTCGTGCTGATCACCCTGATCGGCACCGACAGCATCACCTTCAACCGCGCCTTCGCCGAGGCCGGGCTTGCGGCGACCACGCTGCGTTACGCCGGCGCAATGGACGAGACCGTGATGCTCGGCATCGGCCCGGACTCGACCGAGAACCTGTTCTGCGCCTCCGGCTATTTCGGCTGCGTCGATTCGCGCGCCAATGACGACTTCCGGACCAGCTACCGCGCGATGTTCGGCGCGCATGCGCCGCCGATCGGCTCGGTCGGGCAGTCCAATTATGAGGGGATGCGTTTTCTCGAGGCGGCGGCCAATCAGGCGCGCTCGCTGTCGATCGGACCGTTGTCCGCCGCAGCGCACAACCTCGTCTACAGCGGCGCCCGCGGCACCGTCACCATCCGCGACGGCCGCGCCGAGATGCCGATCTATCTTGCCGAGGCCGACGGTCTCGACTTCAATGTGATCAGGACGATCTAGATGGACCGGGCGATGCCGCGCTCGCCGCGCGGGTTGCCGGTGCCAGACAGGAGCAGGTGTGCATTCGACGCCCTACGTCATGGCCCGAACCTCGAGCAACAGGTATGGCGGCCTTCCATACCCGCCCTCCCTGCTGTTCCGGAATCTGACGTCGGCGCGGTCCGATCGGGTATTTTCCCCAATGGATCGGGACGGTTTCGGTCCGCGCGGTGCGCGCAGCCGGCTGCGGATCGCCGGCTTCGTCTGCTGCACCGGCTCGCCCGGGATGTGGGGACCGGCCGCGACCTCGAGCGCGCAGCTTGCGGTCGCCGACATCAACCGGCGCGGCGGCATCCTCGGCCGCGAGATCGAGTTCTCGGTCTATGACGCCGGCGGACCGATCGAGGAGGTGCTCGACCGCGCCGAGCAGGCGATCGCGTCCGACGACGTCGATCTCATCATGGGCATGCACACCAGCGCGGTGCGCGTCGCGCTGCGCGGCCTGATTACCCGCAGCAAGATCCCCTACATCTACACGCCGGTCTATGAGGGCGGCGAGCGGACGCCCGGCGTCATCGCGATCGGCGAGACGCCGCGCTGGCAGAACCGGCCGTCGATCCACTGGCTGGCCGAAGCAAAGCGCGCCTCGCGCTGGTACCTGATCGGCAGCGACTATGTCTGGCCATGGCAGTCGCACCGCGCGGTGAAGCGCTACATCAAGGAGACCGGGGGCCAGGTGGTCGGCGAGGAGTTCGTGCCGGTCGGCGAGGACAATCACGAGGCGCAGCTGGAGCGCATCCGTGCCGCGAAGCCCGATGTCGTGCTGATCTCGCTGATCGGCACCGACAGCGTGACCTTCAACCGCGCCTTCGCCGATGCCGGCCTTGCCGCCACCACGCTGCGCTTTGCCGGCTGTTTCGACGAGACCGCGCTGCTCGGCATCGGCGCCGACAAGACCGAGAACCTGTACTGCGCTTCCGGCTATTTCCCCTCCGTCGGCTCGCAGGCCGGCGACGATTTCAGGGAGCGCTATCGCGCGATGTTCGGGGCGTTCGCGCCGCCGGTCGGCTCGTGCAGCGAGTCCGCCTATGAAGGGTTCTGCCTGCTCGAGGCCGCCGCCAACCGCGCCGGCACGCTGGACATGCGGCCGCTGCTGGCGGCGGCGGACAACCTCGTCTATCGCGGGCCGCGCGGTCCGGTCACGGTGCGCAGCGGCCATGCCAGGATGCCGATGTATCTTGCCGAAGCCGACGGCCTCGACTTCAGGGTGATTAAGCCGATCTGAGCGGTACGACGGCGTCGCCGGAAGGTTTTGCGAAATAATACTTGAAAAGGAAAATATTTCCGTTTTCAATACAGCAACGGGGTGAGCGGTTCGCGCGGGCAACGCGACGCTGCGCCCTGCATCGAGGGATCAAATCCAAAGATCAAAAGCTATCAGGAGAGCGCCGTGACCGTCGTCCTTCCCACGCCAACGCAACTTCGTGCCGTCGCCGAGCAGTGCGGCCTGTCACTGACCGATGAGGATGTGGCCTCGTTCCGCGGCCTGATGCAGGGCTCGATCGACGCCTACAACGTCATCGCCGCGATGCCGGACGAGCTGCCCAAGGTGAAATATCCGCGCACGCCGGGCTATCGCCCGTCGGCGGAGGAAAACCCGCGCAACGCCTGGTACTACAAGTCGACTGTGAAGGGCGCGGCCTCCGGCAAGCTCAAGGGCAAGACGGTGGCGCTGAAGGACAACATCATGCTGGCCGGCGTGCCGATGACGAACGGCTCGTCGACGCTGGAAGGATATATCCCCGATTTCGACGCCACCATCGTCACGCGCATGCTCGATGCCGGCGCCGAGATCGCCGGCAAGACCCATTGCGAGCATTTCTGCCTGTCCGGCGGCAGCCACACCAACTCCTACGGAGCGGTGCACAATCCGCACAAGATGGGCTACTCGGCCGGCGGCTCGTCGTCGGGCTCCGGCGTCGTGGTCGCGCTCGGCGAGGTCGACATGGCGATCGGCGGCGACCAGGGCGGCTCGATCCGCATGCCGTCCTCGTTCTGCGGCACCTACGGCATGAAGCCGACCTGGGGCCTCGTGCCCTATACGGGCATCATGCCGATCGAGATCTTCGTCGACCACACCGGCCCGATGACCGCGACGGTGGAGGACAACGCGCTGCTGCTCGAGGTGATCGCCGGCGACGACGGCTACGATCCGCGCATCAAGGCGCCCAAGGTCGAGGATTACACCAAGGCGCTGGGCAAAGGCGTCAAGGGCATGAAGATCGGCATCCTCAAGGAAGGCTTCGAGCAGCCGACCGCGGAGGCCGCGGTCAATGAAAGCGTGCACGAGGCGGCCAAGCGCTTCAAGGATCTCGGCGCGTCGGTCGACACCGTGTCGATCCCGATGCACATGGTCGGCCCGGCGATCTGGACCCCGATCGGCACCGAAGGCCTGACCCAGACCATGATGTTCGGCGACGGCTACGGCCTCAGCCGCCCCGACCTGTATTCGACCTCGCTGATGGATTTCCATCGCGGCTGGCGCCGCCAGGCGGACTCGCTGTCGGAGACCACCAAGCTGTTCATGATGCTCGGCACCTACATCAACAACAGCTTCGGTCCGCGCTTCTACGGCAAGGCGCTCAACATCTCCCGCCGCCTCGCCGCGGCCTATGACAAAGCGTTCAAGGATTACGACCTGCTGCTGCTGCCGACCACGCCGATGAAGGCGCCGGCGCTGCCGGCGGCCAATGCCAGCCGCGAGGACTATGTCGCCCGCGCGCTCGAGATGATCACCAACACCGCGCCGTTCGACATCACCCATCACCCGGCGATGTCGCTGCCCTGCGGCATGGTCGACGGCCTGCCGGTCGGCTTGATGCTGGTCGGCCGGATGTTCGAGGAATCCACCATCTACCGCGCCGCGCACGCCTTCGAGCAGGCCGGCGACTGGAAGAAGATGTGAGGCGCCGCTTGTTGCAGACGCAGGCTGGATGGATCGAACGCCATGGCTAGCACTTTTGCCGCGGCGTTCGAGATCGTGAGCTTCGGCGCGATCATCGTGCTGGTGGTGCTCGGGCTCGGCATCATCGCCAGCATGATGGGCATCTTCAACTTCGCGCAGGGCGAGTTCGTCCTGCTCGGGGCCTATGTCACCTATCTGGCCTACGCCCATGGCGCACCGGTCTGGCTCGGCATGGTCGCGGCGCCCTTCGTGGTCGGCGCGATCGGCTTCGTGCTGGAGGCGCTGATCATCAGGCGCTTCTACGCCGCGCCGATCGTGGCGATGCTCGGCACCTATGCGCTCGGCCTGATCATCCGCGAGAGCGTGCGCGGGCTGATCGGCGGCTTCTATCTCACGGTGCCGGAGCCGATCGGCGGCTCGATCGACCTCGGCTCGGTCCACATCTCGGCCTGGCGATTCACCATCATCGTGATCACGCTGCTGGTGATGGGCGCCTGCTATCTCTTGCTGGCGCGCACCTCGTTCGGGCTTCGGGTCCGCGCCACGCTGGAGAATCCGGCGCTGGCGCGCGCCTCGGGCATCTCGACGCCCCTGATCTACGGGGCGACCTTCGCGTTCGGCGCGGCGCTGGCCGGGCTTGCCGGCGCGCTGATCGTGCCGGTGTTCAGTCTGTTTGCCGACCTTGGCATCCGCTTCCTGATCCAGGGCTTCGTCGCCGTGATGGTCGGCGGGGTCGGCTCCTTCATCGGCCCGGTCGCCGGCGCCGGTGTGATCGGCACGCTCAGCGCGGCGCTGCCATGGGTGATGTCTCCGGTCGTCGCCGACGTCCTCGTCTTCGTGCTCGCCATTGCCTTCATCAAATTCCGCCCGCAGGGCCTCATATCGGGAAAAGGGGTTTAGTCAGATGTTCGATCGCACCAATCTCACGCGCCGCCGCTTCATGAGCAATTTCGCGTTCGCGACCGGCGCGCTCGCGACCGGGGTCGGCAGCTGGGTGGTCAGGCCCGATTGGGCCAACGCCGCCGAGGGACCGATCAAGGTCGGCATCGCGACCGACCTGACCGGCCCGATCGCCTATGCCGGCAACGCCGACGCCAACGTCGCCAAGATGGTGATCAAGGAGATCAACGCCGCCGGCGGCCTGCTCGGCCGGCCGCTCGAGCTCTATATCGAGGACACCGCCTCGAACGAATCGGTCGCGGTCGGCAATGTCCGCAAGCTGATCCAGCGCGACAAGGTCGACATGGTGCTGGGCGGCATCACCTCGTCGATGCGCAATGCGATCAAGGATCCGATCGTGGCGCGCGGCAAGACGCTCTACATCTATCCGCAGCTTTACGAGGGCAAGGAGTGCACGCCCTATCTGTTCTGCACCGGCCCGACCCCGGCGCAGCAATGCGACACCTTCATTCCCTGGCTGATCAAGAACGGCGGCAAGAAATTCGCGCTGCCGAGCGCCAACTATGTCTGGCCGCACACGCTCAACGTCTACGCCCGCAAGGTGATCGAGTCGAACGGCGGCGAGGTGGTGTTCGAGGAGTATTACCCGCTCGACCAGGTCGACTTCTCGGCCACCGTCAACCGCGTCATCTCCAACAAGGTCGACGTCGTCTTCAACACCGTGATCCCGCCCGGCGTCGGCCCGTTCTTCAAGCAGCTCTATGAAGCCGGCTTTCTCAAGAACGGCGGGCGGCTCGCCTGCGTCTACTATGACGAGAACACCCTCAACATCAATCAGGCCAACGAGATCGAGGGCCTTGCGAGCTGCCTCGACTACTTCAAGGTGCTGACCAAGGAGGATCCGTTCGACGCCAAGCTCCAGGCGGCCTATGAGAAGGACTTCCCCGGCAACTTCCTGTTCGCGGCCGGCAGCGCCGCCACCGGAACCTATCGCGGCCTCAAGCTGTGGGAGGCCGCGGTCAAGGAGGCCGGCAAGGTCGACCGCGACTCCGTGGCGGCCGCCCTCGACCACGCCAAGATCGCCGAAGGGCCAGGCGGACCCGCGGAGATGGTGCCGGGCAAGCGTCACTGCAAGATGAGGATGTACACCGCTGTTGCCAAGGGCGGGAACTATGAGATCGTGGCGCGCAGCGACGGTCTCGTTGATCCCAAGGAATGCTGAGCGATCAATGGTTGGAGCAAGAGAAGCTGTCGCACGCGTCGGTGAGGAACCAGATGTCGTGACGGGCGAGGGTGTACCGGCCGCAGGCGCGCCGGCGGGACGAGTATCGGCAGGATGGAAGGTCCTGCCGATCGTGGAAGGGCTGGTGCTGTTGATCGCGCTGGTCCTGCCATGGGTGCTGCAGGATTATCTCACGGTGTTCGCCACCCGCGTGGTGATCCTCGCGCTGTTCGCGCTGTCGTTCGACCTGGTGTGGGGCTATGCCGGCATCATGAGCTTCGGCCAGGCGCTGTTCTTCGGTGCCGCCGGCTACGGCGTAGCGCTGTTGGCACGCGATCTCAACGTCACGTCGATCCTCCTGATCCTGCCCGCCGGCACCTTGATCGGGCTCACCGCGTCGCTCTTGCTCGGCGGCTTCCTGCTGCTCGGGCGTTATCCCTCGAGCGTGATCTTCGTCTCGCTCGGCACCCTGACCGGCTCGTATGCCGCGGACCGGCTGGCGCGGGGCTGGTACTATCTCGGCGGCCAGAACGGCATCCCGTCGATCCCGCCGCTCACCCTCGGCAGCTACGAGTTCGAGGAGGGCCCGATCTACTACTACATGGTGCTCGGGATCCTCGTGGTCGTCTATCTGCTCTGCCGCTTCCTGGTGCGCTCGCAATTCGGGCTCGCGCTCGCGGGGCTGCGCGAGAACGAGCAACGCATCGCCTTCTTCGGCTACAAGGCGCAGCACCTGAAGGCGATCATCTTCGCGGTCGGCGGCACCATCGCCGGTCTCGCCGGCAGCCTCTATGCCTTCCACGAGGGCTTCGTCTGGCCCAACATGCTGGGCGTCGTGTTCTCGACCCAGGTCGTGCTCTACGTCTTGTTCGGCGGCTCCGGCACGCTGATCGGCGCCGTGATCGGCACCGTGATCATCGAGGGCGTCAGCTTCTGGCTGTCGGACAATTACCGCGACGTCTGGCCGATCATCCTCGGCGTGCTGTTGCTGCTTGTCATCATGTTCCGCCCGCTCGGGCTGATCTCCTTCGTGCTCGGCGAGCGCGAGCGGGTCGGCAGTTTCGGCAAGGCGCCAAAGGAGACCGGCAATGTCGCTCCTTGAGGCGCAAGGGATCAGCAAGGTGTTCGGCAAGCTCACCGCGCTCGACGGTGCGGCGCTGACCGTCGGCGAGAACGAGTTCCACGGCCTGATCGGCCCGAATGGCTCGGGCAAGAGCACGCTGATGAAATGCGTCGCCGGCGCCGAGGTGCCGACCACGGGCAAGGTCTCCTTCGTCAACACCGACATCACCGCGTTCACGCCGACCGAGCGCGCCCGCGCCGGCATGAGCCTGAAGTTCCAGATCACCTCGGTGCTGCCGACGCTGACGCTGTACGACAACATCCTGCTGGCGCTGCAGGCGCACTGCTCGCTGTTCGATCTGGTGCTCTCGCGCACCCGCAAGAGCCTGCACGATCAGGTGATGACGATGCTGACCCAGTTCCGGCTCGCCGATCGCGCGCATGACGCCGCCGCGGCCTTGTCGCACGGCCAGCAGCAATGGCTCGAGATCGCGATGGCGCTCGCCGGCAAGCCGCGGCTGTTGCTGCTGGACGAGCCGACCGGCGGCATGAGTCTGGAGGAGCGCCGCGTCACCGGCGAGCTGTTGCAGCCGATCAAGCAGCATTGCTCGCTCGTCATCGTCGAACACGACCTCGATTTCATCCGCGACATCTGCGACCGCCTCACCGTGCTCGACCAGGGCAAGGTGCTGGCGTCGGGGACGGTCGCGGAGATCCAGGCCAACAAAAGCGTCCAGGAGATCTATCTTCGCCGTGCCTGAGCAAACCTTCCTCGATATCCGGCATCTCGATGCCGGTTATGGCCGCAGCCAGGTCCTGTTCGATGTCAACATCGGCATTCCCTGGCGCGGCGGCGTCGCCGTGCTCGGCCGCAACGGCGCCGGCAAGACCACGCTGATGAAGACCATCGTCGGCGAGCTCGCAAGCTCGCAGGGCGAGCTGTTCTTCGACGGCCGCGACATCACGCGGCGCCGCACCGAGGAGCGGGTGCGCTCCGGCATCGGCTATGTGCCGCAGGAGCACTCGGTGTTCGCCCGCCTGTCGGTGCGCGACAACCTCGCGGTCGGCTCGCTGTTCAATCCGGATGCCAGCGCGGTCGATCGCGTGCTGGCTATCTTCCCGAAACTCGGCCAGCGGCTCGACCAGCCGGCCGGCACGCTGTCCGGCGGCGAGCGCAAGATGCTGGCGATCGGCCGCGCCATGCTCGGCAATCCAAAGCTGCTGCTGCTGGACGAGCCGACCGAAGGCGTCTGGATCGGCGTGATCGAGGAGATCACCGAGCGGCTGATCGAGCTCGCGAAGAGCATCTCGGTCGTGATCGTCGAGCAGCATCTCGACCTCGCGCTGCGCGTCGCCGACTATGCCTATGTGCTGGACCGCGGCCGCATCGCGCTGCAGGGCGGCGCGAGCGAGGTGCGGAGCGATCCGGAACTGCTGCGCTATCTGGCGCCGTAGCATGATCCGGAAATGCCACAAACTCGCCGTCGTCCCTGCGAAAGCAGGGACCCATAACCACAGGGGCGGGTTCGGGGCACGCAGTTCAGACAAACAAATCGCTGCGACACCAAGCGAGATTGAAGAAAACGCCCGCCGCTCCCAACAACTCAAGCCGGTGGCTATGGGTCCCTGCTTTCGCAGGGACGACACCGGTATATCCGCGAAAGTCGGGCTAACCTCACTGACCTCAAGCCGCTAGCAAGGGCCCGCCGAAGTGTGAAGCGGTTTTCCCTCGCGACAAACGTGGAACGCGTTTGCGCGGAGATCATGCTCAAACAAGGAGCTAAAGCGCGATGACGATTCAACCCAATCTCATCGCGCTTTAGCCGGCGACGTCCCGGAAGTTCAGTGCGGCAGGCGGTCGGCCTTGCGGCCGATCACGCCGCCTCCCGGCGTTCGCGTCCGACGTGCCAATCGCAGCTCGCGACGCACATACCAGGTCGCGACCGAGCAGATCAGCCAGGCAAGCGATGCAGCGATGAAGGCGGCCGGGACGCTGCGATCCACCGTCAGCGAGAAGACGATGGCAAATGCCAGCATGCCGACCGCGCCGAGCGCTGCGCCCGCGGCATCGAGCGCCGCGGCCTGCTGCCCGCGCCACGTTCCATCGAGGCCGGCGTTCCGCTTGCGGCGGATTTCATGCTTCTCGATCAGGGTCGCGCTGGCGCAGAAGATGGCGGGGAGTGCCAGAAAGGCGCCGCCGACATAGGCGCCGCAGGTGCTGCTGATCAGTCCAGTCAGGACGGTGACGCCGCCGCCGAGCACGAAGCGGATCAGATATTCGGTCCAGCGGCTTTCCCTGAGCGAGGACAACGAGACGCGGACCGGTGTCATGCCTGTCCTCCGCCAACGCCCAGCAAGCCGAACACGATCGCGAGCCAGACGACAAGCGCCAGCAAGGTGGCGGGGGCCGCGCGGAGTCTTACGCGAATCAGCAGTTGGCAGACCACGAAGCTATAGACGGCCAGCGCAACGGCGCCGGCCATCATCGCGCGGCTCTGCAGGCCGGCGTAGTCGGCGCCGTGCTGGTACACGGCGATGCCGAGGGTGGCGAGCGCAACCGACGGCGCGGCGCCGAACAGGCCGGCAAAGCTCTTCGGACGCAGAATGTCGCCCAGCATCGCGAAGGCCGACACCACGGCCCCGCCCACGAGAAAGCGGATGACATATTCGGTCATCGCGCCCTGCTCCGCGGCGGATCGTCACCGGGATAGCCGGTCCATAATCGCAGCAGCCGCTCGAGAACCGCGCCGAGCCCAAATCCCGCGATCACGTCGCTCGTCCAGTGTGCGAGGACCGCAATGCGCGTCAGCGAAAGGCCGACCGCGACCACCTGGATCGCGCGGCGCGCGCCGGCGGGCAATGTCGCAGCCGCCGACGCCAGCGCGCCCATATGCAGCGCGTGGCCGGATGGAAAGGCGTCGTCGCGCTTGCCCGAGATCGAGATGCCATTGACGTGGCCGACCACCGTCAGGCGATCCGGGCGGGTCTGATTGAACAGCAATTTCAGGCCATGCGGCAGCAGCGATGCTGCGACCGTCACCAGCAGCGCGTGATTCCCGGCGCGCTCGAGCGAGGCGCCGCGCCCGCGTGAGGCGAGCCAGCCGGCGGCGGCGAGCGCAAGCAGGACCTTTTCGTCAGCGCCCCAGGTCAGTCCGCGGGCGATCTCTTCCGGCGCAGGTGCGGTGTTGCGGGCGATCGCACGCGCGATCATGGCGTCCGCCGCGGTCGGGCGAATGGTGATCGGGAAGGGGGCGCCTCGCTGGCGGCGTGCTCGAACTCTGGCTGTCGTAAGCATGGTCAGGTTCCCATCCAACGCGCCAGCCGCGGCATGGGTCCTATCACGGGACGTGCAAGGCGTCGCCCGAAGGAACCAAATGCAGATCGATGGTCTTGAACTCTTGCCCGTCTCGACTTGATCCCAAAGCTTCATCCCGAGGCTTCGCGCGCCAACCGGGATGCACGGCGGGCGACGGATTGTAGTCAGGGAGAGGTGCCGATGACGGAGCCGGACGTTCGCAAGGGGATGCCGCCGGTCAAGCTTTCGCGCGATGAATTCGAGCGGCGCTACCGGAAGCGATTTGCCGATCCGGTCTTTCAATCCATGCAGAAGGAGCTCGCGACGATCGTCGCCGGTGCCTGGGACGCCTATCGTCATTCGCGCAAGGCGCCGGCCACCCGCAAGGCCGGCCCCGGTTTTGCCGATCCCGACTATGATCTCGCGGTCGATTGGCTGTCCGCGCGCGATGCCATCGATGAAGCGCAGCGCAGGCACGACGATCCAAACGAAACGCCGCATATCCTGCTGATCAACGGCTCCTCGCGCAGCGAGCATACTTGTCCCGGCGAGATGTCGAAAAGCTGGCGCATGGTCGAGATCGCCGAGTCTGCCTTTCGCGAGATGGGCCTCGCGGTCGATGTGCTCGATCTGTCGCGGCTGACGTCCGAGTTCGGCAGGGAAATTCATCCCTGCAAGTCCTGCGTGTCCACCTCGATGGCGCTCTGCCACTGGCCGTGCAGCTGCTATCCAAACTACTCGCTCGGGCAAACCGACGACTGGATGAACGAGATCTATCCGCTGTGGGTGCGAGCGCACGGCATCATGATCATCTCGCCGGTCAACTGGTACCAGACGCCGACCGGACTCAAGGCGATGATCGATCGCCTGGTCTGTGCCGATGGCGGCAATCCCGATCCGACCTCAACCCACGGCAAGACCGCGAGCGAAGCCAAGGCGCTCGAACTCAAGGGCTGGCCATACCCCAAGCATTTGCGCGGCCGGCATTTCGGCATCGTGGTCCACGGCGACAGCATCGGCGCGGAAACATGCCGCCGCTTTCTTGCGGACTGGCTCACCGACATGGAGTTGATCTCGGCCGGCGGCAGGGCCGAGATCGATGGCTATGTCGGCTACATGAAGCCCTACGCGACGTCGCATCGCGATCTCGACGAAGACAGGGCCTTTCAGGAGCAGGTGCGCAATGTCGCGCTGGCGCTCGGCGCCGCCGTCGACCTCGCGCGCACCGGACATCTGGAAGATCCCGGCAAGGGGCTTGAGGACCCGCAGCCGAAGTAGGGTTGGAATCCGGGTTCCCAAAGGAACGAAGCGCCCCGGCTGCCCGTTAGGCCGCGGGAGGAAGTCACAATGCGCTATATTTCGATTGCAGCTCTTGTTGCTGCTGCCGTGATGAGCAGCGGTGCCGCGTTGGCGCAGCATTCCGGTACGCCATCGGAACAGAGCGCGTGCACGCGCGATGCACAGCGCTTCTGCCGGAAGGACCTCGGCAATGACGGTGCCGTGCAGAACTGTCTTCAGATGAAGCGGGCCAGCCTGAGCCGAAGCTGCAAGAAGGTTTTCGAAAGCCACGGAATGTAACCGTCGCCTGTCAGCGCGCATGCGGCGCGAGGGAGCGTGGCGTTTGAACCTGCGAGCTGGCGGTACGGCGCCTTGAGTGCGATCGGCGCCCGGCTTTCCCTGCGCCCTCTGCCAACGGAGAGGGCGGGAAGAGCAAGGCTCGGGCAAATCATGTCGCGAGAATGCGGATGCGTGACACACAGACCGCGCCACGCACTCAATGTCGTCCTGGCGAAAGCCAGGACCCATTACCCCAAATGCCAATTGTTGCGCGACGCTGGGGCCCCGGTCCCGTTCACGATCAAGTTCGGTGGTTGATGGTGTGGACGGCCCCCTACGGCATCAGTGTGCCAGAATGAGGTTGTCTAGATCTCATACATGGGA